>NZ_JAVJQP010000023.1:0-56733 GCF_040218875.1 Coleofasciculus sp. D1-CHI-01 | reverse complement strand
CACCTTTACTGGAACCATTGATGGAGGTGGCGGAGACAACACAATAATTGGCAGTAATACAGCGAACACCTGGAATCTGACGAACTCGGATACAGGTAATATTAATGGGAGTAACTTCACCGCGATTAACAATCTGACAGGGGGGAGTAATAATGATACATTCAGTTTCAACGATGGCGTAACCTTTACTGGAACGATTGACGGTGGCGCCGGAACAGATACCTTAGACTATTCAACCTATACCAGTCCCCTAACCGTCAACTTAGCAACATTGGGTGGGATAAATATCGAGCAAGTTACCGGAACCGCCAACGCTACCAGCACTCTAGTTGCCAATAACACCGCGAATAATTGGACTATTACGAATAGCAATAGCGGTACAATTAATGGCGCACTGAATTTCAATACTTTCTCAAATCTGACTGGAGGGAGTAGTAACGATACATTTGAGTTGAATGATGGCGTAACGTTTACCGGAACAGTTGATGGTGGTGCAGGTACAGACACCCTAGACTACTCAACCTATACCAGCCCCCTAACTGTAAACTTAGCCACATTGGGTGGGATAAATATTGAACAAGTCCAAGGAACCATAAACGCAACCAGTACCTTACTTGCGAATAACACCACGAACACTTGGACAATTACAGGAAACAATAATGGTACAGTTAACGGACTTAATTTTAGTGACTTTTCTAACTTGATAGGTGGCACATTAGATGATAGATTCCAATTCAATAACCCAGCAAACATCAGCAGCAATATTGATGGAGGTGCAGGAAATCTTACCCTAAGCGGCGATGAGCTTAATTTTACAGGTACTATCTCTGGAACGGGTAATTTAACCCTGCAACCGTTAACTCCAAGCCAAGGGATTCAACTAGGGGGTGCGGATAGTGGTAGCACCAGTATTTTAGATTTAACCGCAACTGAACTGAATTCCCTACAAAATACGTTTACCTCAATCACGATTGGTGGGACAAATAACAGTGGCGCAATTACTCTAGGGAGTGATGTGACTTTCCCAACCCCTGTTACATTGCAATCAGGTTCCATCAATACCACCGCCGGAACCCTCACCGGAGAAGGGAATGCGACGATTACCTTGCTGGCGAATCAAGATATTATTACAGGTGACATTATTAATCGCGATCGCGCTCTTACCATTACCAGCAACAATGGTGCGATTACTACAGGCAATCTTACCGCAGGTGCGCTGACACTGACAACCAATGGCGGTGATATTTCGGTGAGTAGTTCTAATCCTATCGCCTTTTCCGGTTCCGGTGTCGTGCAAACCCGTGGGGGAGACATTAATATCAGCACGACTGATTTTCAAGGGGGTGGGGTTATCTTAAATACCAATAACCCCACGGGAAAGGGGGGAGATATATATCTTAACGCAAATTCGGGTAAATTGGCGATCGCAAATCTGATTAGTTCTGGATTGACGGGTGGCGATATTGTTGTTCAAGCTGAATTTGAAATAACCACAGGTACAATTAATACCAGTGGAAGTTCTGGTGACGGTGGTAATGTGACCCTTGACCCTATCGGCGATATTCAGGTGACATCGATTAACGCTCAAGGTGGGGAGAATGGTACAGGGGGTAACGTCGATATCACCGCAGGCAAATACTTCCGCGCCACAGACACCTTTACTGACCAAAATGGGATAGACGCCAGTATCTCCACGGCTGGTGGTAACGGTGGGGGAGATATTACCATTCGCCATGGAGGTGACGCACTCACACCCTTTAAAGTCGGTGATGCAGAAATTAATGGTACGGCTGGCGTTCTCACCAGTGGAGACATTAGTATTATCCCGCTGCGTTCCTTTCCCCTAACTCACCGAGAAGGAAATATTGCAATTATTCGCGGTGATATTCCCACCAGTACCGTCGATGAACCCCCGATAAATCCGGTTAATATCACTCAACCCAATCAAGTTAACGAATCTGCCGAGGAAGATAGCATCTCAGACGAAAGTAGTCCAGTCGCTGTCTCATCGACAACCAACACCACCCCAACGGCTGAAGCTGAACTGACTCAACAAGAAGGCGATTTCACAAATGCTTATGAAAGCTACCTAGGGATTAGTAATACCCCCACGGCTACGCCTGAAGAAGTGCAAACGACACTGAGTCAAATTGAACAACAAACTGGCATAAAACCTGCCCTAATTTACGCCTTCTTTAAACCCCAAACCCCGACTCCCGACAAACCCAATCCTAAAGACAAAACCGAAATTCTCTGGCAGTTTAACCCGTCCACCCCTCAACGCCAACAACTGTCCAGTAACCCCAATCCTCAACCCAGTGACCAACTAGAACTTGTCCTGGTTACTGCCTCTGGAGACATCATTCGCCGTCCTGTTCCTGGTGCAACACGGGAGAAAGTGATGCAACAAGTGCAACAATTACGTCGCGCTGTCACCGATGTTCGCATTCCACGCCCCTATAAACCGTCGGCGCAACAACTCTATGATTGGTTAGTTTCCCCCATCGAAGCAGAATTACAAGCCCAACAGATTAATAATCTCAGCTTCGTAATGGATAGTGGCTTACGTTCCCTCCCCATCGCTACACTCTATGACGGAAACCAATTTATTATCGAGAACTACAGCGTCGGGTTAATGCCCAGTTTTAGCCTCACCGATACCCGTTATGTGGATATCCGAAATGCTGATATCTTAGCCATGGGCGCGTCTAAATTTGAGGAACAAAACCCTTTACCTGCTGTCCCCAAAGAGTTATCAATTATTACCAATCAGTTGTGGTCAGGTACATCTTTTCTGAATCAATATTTTACCCTAGAAAATCTCAAACAAGCCCGGGCTAGTCAACCTTTTGGCATTCTCCATCTAGCCACCCATGGGGAATTCAAACCCGGAAAACCGAGTAACTCCTATATTCAGTTTTGGCATACCCGCTTAACCCTAGACAAATTGCGGGAATTAAAATTAGATAATCCCCCGATAGAACTAATGGTATTAAGTGCTTGTCGTTCGGCGTTAGGGGATGAGGAAGCAGAATTAGGATTTACCGGATTAGCGGTACAAGCTGGGGTCAAATCAGCCTTGGGGAGTCTCTGGTATGTCAGTGATACCGGGACGTTAGGACTCATGACCACATTTTATCAACAGTTAAAGCAAGCACCGATTAAAGCCGAAGCCTTGCGACAAGCACAAGTAGCAATGATGCGGGGAGAGGTGGAATTAGACGGGGATGAATTAGTCACGCCAGCCGCGAGAGTTGACTTACCAGAAGAATTGCGGAACCAAGGGAATATTGATCTAACTCATCCTTATTATTGGAGTGCGTTTACCCTGGTTGGCAATCTTTGGTAATTAATCAAAAATATAAACTTGTAGGGTGGGTTAGGCGGGATTTAATTAACCAAACTAATCCTGATAATTCGATATCCGCCGTAACCCACCAAATCTGTGAAAAACGGTGCGTTACGCCTTCGCTAACGCACGATGGCGGCGTGACCCACCTAAAATAGGACTTTGTTTGTAGTGAGAACTTTAGTTCTCTAACGCCTATCTGGAGAGGGCTGAGGTTCCCTCACTACGAACCCAATCTATTGCACCAAATTAGCTGGGTCACGCCACTACAAATATGGGTGATTGGAATACAAATTTGTAGGGTGGGTTAGGCGGGATTCAATTAACAAAACTAATCCTGATAATTCGATATCCGCCGTAACCCACCAAATCTGTGAAAAACGGTGCATTACGCCTTCGCTAATGCACCCTACAAATGTGGGTGATTGGATCATTTATCAACAGGCTTCTTCGGCTTCCGGTTCACAAATCGGGACGGAATCATCCCCTGCGGGTTTAGGTGAAGGTTGAGTCGGTGCTTCTGTTTCCGGTTTGGAGTTTTCAGGATTTGACTGCTCAGATGACGGTGGGGTTTCCTGATTCGTATCCCCTTGATTTTTACGTTGGGTGGCTTTGCGAACTAAGTCATTCAACTTTTCTCGCCAATAGCGCTGTTCCGGAAAATCGCTGTCTGCGGCATAAATGATCACATCAACATAGCGACCTTCATTGTAGGCTTGCTGAATCTTATCGAATTTGGCTTTCGCTTCCCCCCATTCCTTTTGCCAGGTCTCGATTTTCTTTTGAGCATCCTCGAACGCTGGACTACTGGGGAGAACCGATTGAGCCGCCGCGATCGCTTTATCTAAGTTACCCTGTTGATACTCTTGAGCCGCTTCTGTCAAGACCTCTGCCCCATTATCTTGGGGCTGAACGGGGGATTTTTCCGGCGTTGGGGTTGGTTCTGGGCTGGGACTGGGTTTTGTCTCAACTGGGGTGGGACTCGGTTGAGTTTCCACTGGTGTAGGATTGGCGGGTTGTTCGGCAATGGTATCTACCGAGTCACAATCGACATACTTGCCAAAAACCCACCCTGGTTTAGGTGAACGAATTTCCACCCAATCCCCTTGCTTAGTTCCCGTTAAGGTTAACTTTGTGCCTTTATTAACTGTGCCAACAATCGCTGCGTTGGGATTTGAGCGCACGTTCAAGCCTTGAGCCGTTACTGTACAAGTCCCTTGTGCCATTCCACCGGACATCCCCTGACGAATGCCATACGCCATCCCTGCGGCTGCCATAGCCACGGCTAAACCCACACCAATGATCAATGGTGCGCGATTCGGTTCAGATGCAGGTTCGGGTTCAGGGGGGGAAGGAGGGGAAGGAGGGGGAGGAGGAGTAGGTCGTCGAGGGGGTGCGGCGGGGGAAACTGCCAGGGTGCCCTGTTGGGAGAGGGGCTGGGGGTGAGGGGTTGGTTGAGACGACGGAACAGACTGACCCGAAGAAGCGGCAACGAGCGATCGCACGGCTTGTAACGCTTCTGTTGCTGACTGGTAGCGGTCTTTGAAATGATAGCGTACCATCCGGGTCAGAATATGTTTTAGCCCTGGACTCACAGGGGCAAGATCTTGCCAGATCAGTTCGCCCGTATTTAAATCTTCCTGCAATTCGGCAGGCATACGACCCGTGATGGCTTGGATAGCAATAATTCCTAAAGCGTAAATATCACTGGTAGGACGGGGTTGACCCAAAGCCTGTTCGCTGGACATATAACCCGGAGTCCCTACTGCCACCGTATTGCTCATTTGCCCCTGAGGACTTGCCAGTTGAGTCCGGATTTGCTTAACCGCCCCAAAGTCTAGTAAGACTAACTTTTTATCTAAATTACGTCGAATTAAGTTATCCGGCTTAATATCCCGGTGAATCACGCCACGGTTATGAACAAAGTCTAAAACCTCTAACAGTTCTTGCATCAGGGCAATGACTCGCATCTGCTCCCACGGTTGACCCGGTATCAACTCTTGGCTGAGGGGATGCCCTTCAATATACTCCTGAACCAGATAAAATTCTTGGTCTTCTTCAAAGTAGGCAAGCAGACGCGGGATCTGGTCATGATTCCCCAGCACCTCTAGGGTTTCCGCTTCGCTGTTGAATAGGCGGCGGGCGGTTTCTAAGAAATTGGGGTCACGATTTGCAGGCTGAAGGTGTTTGACCACACAAATCGGGTTACCGGGACGACGGGTATCTTGTGCCAGGTAGGTGCGACCAAATCCTCCTGCACCGAGGACTTGGTTGACTTGGTAACGACCATCTAGTAACTTGCCTAACATAGGAGTGATGCGCCTCAACGTTCACTTGATAATAGTTACATAGTTCCTAATTTTACGAAAAAACGCGGAAATTAGTTGGCAAGAGTAATCTTGACTGGGTGAACTACTACACCCTCTATCCCGTTGCCAAAAGCATCTGGGACTACTTTACGAATGATGTTGTAACTGCCGTTGATGTCAGCGTTGAATTTGATGCCGATTTTCGATTTGTACAACCCACGCTTAACACGACGACCGCTAAATTTTGCTGTTTTCGCCTCTGGTCTTCCGTGAACAGGAATAAAATCCCCATCCAGGAAACTAGCAACTGATGTATAAGATTCTTCGGTAATGATGACTTTTATGCCAACCCGTTCAGCTTTATAGGTCAACATCTGGATCAATCTTGCATGAGGAACGCTAGTAAAGTTCTGATTATTAGCCTTGCCGATACAGATTCCCTGCTTCCAGTTCTCGTTTTTACCAATCACGAGAGTTGAGATATTGTTCTCAACTAACTGGTTGATAATAAACCGACTGGACTTGTGGAGATAGTCGTCAATCTTGAATCCTCGCTTGGTTGATAAACGCTGAATTCGGTTTGACGTTTTCCTGTTTCCCTTAAGTTGAGATTGCAGTTCTGCTTTTTTCTTGTTGTAGTAATTGTTGACCGCCTTAACAGGTCTGCCGTTAATCAGGAAAGGGTTGAATCCTTTTTGATTTGAAGTTACAGCCGCTAAGTTGTTCAGTCCAATATCTACACCAGCTACCGCTTCACCGCTAACCAACTGCTGAATGGGTTGCTCATAAATCACCTCAACCACGTAGTAATTAAGGCGGGGAACAATTCTTGCTTCATTGATATTCTGCTTGTTGCTAGATATCATCAGGTTTGTTCCCGATGGCTTAATCCATCCTTTTTTCAACTCTTTCGAGCTAATAGCCTGGATGGTGTAAACCAACAGATTACGCCCCTTCTCTTTATCTTTGTATTTGGGAAGCTTGGGTTTGCCCAAGAATAAGACAGGGTTTTTCTTGTATTCCTTATTAGCTTCTTTCCAGGCTTTCCAGTTCCTGTCCAAGCACCGCAGGACTTGTTGAGAGACTTTGCGAGGTAAGGCACAATAAGACTCCTCTAGCCGCATCCGAGATGCCATCTCGTTGTAGGAGAGGATTTGGTTGGTTTTAAAGAAGTGTTGACGAATTTCGTAATTGGCTCGGTTGTAAAGATTTTTCGACTTGAAGGCTAAGTTATCAATCTCTTTCCATTTTCGAGTGCCTTTACAAACTACGTGCTTCTCAACAAGTTTCATTATCTAAGTTTCATTATCTCAGAGATGCGTAATCCGATAATTTTCTGCGGTAATTTTCCCGAACCTCTGTATATAATACCACAGCTTTCCGTAATTTGCTATATTCTTAATAAATGAAAACAATACATAATTCTTACTCGCCGATGAGTTAAAGATTCTTATCATGGAACAGTAGCCGCCTAGAGATGGGGGATAGCCGCGAATTAATATGAACACTGTCGATTATCTCCGGATTAGCCTAATTGACCGCTGTAACTTCCGCTGTCACTACTGTATGCCGGAAGAATCAGAACTGGACTATATCCTGCAACAGGAACTTCTCACCCATGAGGAACTGCTGACGCTATTGAAAGAGGTGTTTATCCCGGTGGGGTTTAAAAAGTTTCGCCTGACAGGTGGGGAACCGCTACTACGTCCAGGGGTGGTAGATTTGGTGAGAGAAATTGCCGCACTGGATCAAACTGAAGATTTAGCCATGACGACGAATGCCTTTTTACTCGCAGGCATGGCACAAGACTTGTATGATGCGGGATTACGGCGGATTAATATTAGCTTAGACTCTCTCAATCCTGACACCTTTGACAAAATTATCGGGAATCGGGGGCGATCGCGCTGGCAACAAACCTGGAACGGAATTCAGGCGGCGCATCGGGTGGGGTTTGATCCCCTGAAATTAAATATTGTCGTAATTCCGGGCGTGAATGATGCAGAAGTTCTGGATTTAGCCGCCCTTACCCTTGACCGCCATTGGCACATTCGCTTTCTTGAGTTTATGCCGATTGGCAATCCTGAATTATTTAGCGATCGCGCCTGGATTCCGTCAGAGGAACTCCGCCAGCAAATCCGCGATCGCTGGGGCTTAGTTGAGTCGAATGTGCGCGGGAATGGACCGGCTGATGTGTTCCAGATTCCCAATGCTTTAGGGACTCTCGGCTTTATCAGTCAAATGTCCGAATGTTTTTGCGATCGCTGTAACCGGATGCGCCTCTCTGCCGATGGCTGGTTGCGTCCCTGTTTACTTAATGAAACGGGTCAGATTGACTTAAAAAGCGCTCTCCGTAGCGGTGTTGATCTCGCCCAATTGAGAGCGCGAGTGCAGCAGTTACTAGCGATTAAACCAGACATCAACTTTAAACAGCGAGAGTCTGGTACTGATGGTTACTACACTCGCACCATGTCACAAATTGGGGGTTAGTGGGATTGCTGATAGTTCATCGTTGATTGCTGATTGCTATGAACCATCAACCATGAACTATGAACCATCAACCATGAACGAGCAACCAATCTACGCTTTCCGTGAATAGAACTCAACCACTAGCAGTTCATTGATTTGCAGGGCGACCCACTCACGCTCAATCACACCATTGACCTTCCCGGTGAATGTTTTCTTATCAAACTCTAAATGGCTGGGTAGATTTGCCAATCCGGGGTATTCCAGATTTTGTTCCACCAAACGCCGAGAGCGCTCATTATCTTTAACCATAATCACATCACCAGGACGGCATTGATAGCTAGCGATATTCACTTCCCTACCATTGACCATCACATGACCATGATTCACAAGTTGACGCGCACCCGGTATAGTACCTGCCATGCCTAAGCGAAATACGGTGTTATCCAGTCGCATTTCTAGCAGTTCTAGCAAAGCTTGACCCGTCGAACCCGTTGCCCGACGTGCTTTGCGAACATAGCGAAGCAATTGCTTTTCGGTGACTCCGTAGTTGTAGCGGAGTTTCTGTTTTTCTTCCAATCGAATCGCATATTCTGACCGCTTCCGGCGAGCTTGACCATGTTGACCGGGTGGGTATGAACGACGGGGGGATTTGCGAGTCAAACCGGGCAGATCGCCTAGACGACGGACAACCCGCAGGCGCGGACCTCGATATCGCGACATAGAACTTCCTTGTGTACCTAACTAATTTTTTACCCAAATACTTTATAGTACAACATTAAGGGGGCAGTTTTGAGTTTTGAGTGAGAGATTGTGTAGGGGCGGGTTTCACGACTATCGTTACTTTCTTCACCCAGATATAACTAAACCCGCCCCGATAGAGTACGACAGTTTCGAGCTGTAACAACCGTCAACGCATGACCAATGACAACGGACAACGGACTATTCCAATACTCGATGCCTTACAAGCCTGTGCTGGAGTCCCCCACGCACCGTTTTACGCCCCAGGTCACAAGCGGGGAAAGGGTATATCTGACAGACTGGCGAATCTATGGGGAAAATCAGTCTTTGAGCATGATCTTCCCGAATTACCAGATTTTGATAGCTTATTTGCCCCTTCAGGAGGGATTAAAGAAGCGCAAGCGTTAGCAGCAGCGGCGTTTGGTGCCGATAAAACGTGGTTTCTGGTAAATGGCTCAACCTGTGGGGTGATCGCAGCAATTTTAGCCACTTGTGGTACAGGAGACAAGCTAATTTTGCCTCGGAATAGTCATCAATCCGCGATCGCAGGTTTGGTTCTTTCCGGTGCGAGCCCAATTTTTATTACCCCAGAGTCCGATCCCTCTGGTGATTTGGCACACAGTATTACCCCAGACGCCGTAAGCCTTGCCCTCAAGGAACATCCGGATGCTAAGGCAGTGATGCTACTGTATCCGACCTATCATGGCGTGTGCGGCGATATCCACGCGATCGCACAACGGGTACATCACTACAATATTCCTTTGCTGGTTGATGAGGCACACGGGGCGCACCTGGCATTTCACCCAGATTTGCCGCCAAGTGCCATGTCAGCCGGGGCTGATTTAACCATACAGTCCACCCATAAGGTTTTGACGGCGATGACCCAAGCCTCAATGCTGCACATTAAAGGTCATCGCCTTGATCCGGAACGATTGAGTCAAGCGTTACAGCTTGTCCAGTCTACCAGTCCCAGCGCCCTCCTCTTAGCCTCTCTAGACGCCGCACGACAACAAATGATGTTGTATGGGGAAACGCTGATTAGCCGCACTCTAGGACTAGCTGAGGCGGCGAGGGAACAGATTCAGCAAATTCCGGGATTATCGGTGTTAGATGCCACAAATACTCCGGGCTGTTTTACCCTAGATCCGACCCGGTTGACGGTGAGAGTTACGGAGTTAGGGTTGAGTGGGTTTGCAGCCGATGAAATTTTTTGTGATCAGTTGGGTGTAATTGCCGAGTTGCCGACATTCCAACATCTGACGTTTATTCTGAGTTTAGGCAACACCACTGATGATATTCAGCAGTTAGTCCAAGCCTTTGCCCACTTAAGCCAACGCTACTGTCGTCCCGATTCTCGCCCTAGGCAGCATTTATACCAACCGGGAATGGTTTCAGGGTTAATCCTGGAACCGTCGATGTCCCCTCGCGACGCCTTTTTTGCCCCAAAAGAACGGTTACCTCTAGAACAAAGCGTAGGTAAAATTAGTGCTGAATGGATTTGTCCCTATCCTCCGGGGATTCCCGTTTTAATGCCAGGATGTGCGATCGCGTCAACTACAGTGGATTATCTGCGACAGGTTCAGCACTTGGGCGGCTATATTACTGGGTGTAGCGATCCTCGCTTAGAACGTGTAAACGTTGTCAAAAGTAAGGACTAATGACCAAGGACGAACAGAATGTCTTCTCCCCTGTGGCACTATACCACTCCTGGTATTCCCGATGATTTATTCGAGCGCTTGCCTGGTATTCCGCTGAGTAAGCGAGAAGTACGGTTACTGATTATTTCCGCATTGCGCCTAGAATCCCATTCCTTGCTCTGGGATATCGGTGCAGGGACAGGTACGATTGCCGTAGAAACCGGATTACTTTCTCCTCACGGTAAAATTGTGGCGGTAGAACGGGATGAAGAGGTAGCGAACCTGATTCAACGGAACTGCTCCCGCTTCGGCATTGAGAATGTTGAAGTTATCGAAGGATCTGCACCTGAATGTCTCCAAGATCTACCGGGAAAACCCCATAGAGCCTGTATTGAGGGAGGACGCCCGATTAAAGACATTCTTAAGGCAGTCTGGCATTACTTAGAACCCCAAGGTCGAATTGTTGCCACAGCTAGTAATTTAGAGAGTCTTTATACCCTCTCCGAAGGATTGGCTGAGTTACAAGCCCGTAATATCGAGGTTGTGCAATCCTCAATCAATCGCTTGGAAACCCGAGGTACTCATCAAATCTTTGCGGCTGTTAATCCTATGTTTATCCTCAGTGGGGAGAAGCTGGATTCTTGACATCCTCACCGCCCGACAAGGACGGTGATTCCCTACCAGTTAGTAGGGGTTTGGTTACCAAACCCCTACTACCCGCCCTCAAATTGACTAACGGCGAATGCTGCCCGATTGTTAATCTTAATGTAATAGTTTTATTCAGACAGTTAATTTCGACTGTCTTGTGTCAAATAAAGTTCTATGCCCTGGTCTCGGATTTTTAGTGGAATTGTAGCGATTACCCTAGCGATGGGGATGATTGTGGCTGGAGGATGGTATTTTACCCTCGGTCTCTGTGTCATCGTCTATTTGGGTCAACTGGAATATTTTGAACTGGTTCAGGCAAAAGGAATTGCGCCTGCGGCTAAAACGACGTTAGTTGTGAGTCAACTTTTATTGGTGACAGCCGCCCTTAACTCTACTCTGACGGATGCCGCCTTTCCCATTGCTGGAACCCTGATTTGTTTTTACCTGCTCTTTCAACCCAAGATGGCGACGATTGCGGATATTGCCGCTTCGATTTTGGGATTACTCTATGGCGGTTATCTGCCTAGTTACTGGATACGATTGCGCGTTGGCTTAGATGGAGGGGTTTCATTACCCTTGAATGCTACAGCGAGCATCCAGAGTTTCTCGTTCAATGACTCTTGGCTTCACCCTTGGACTAATCTAACGGTTTTGTCCCAAGGCTTAACCGTAACTCTACTGGCGTTTGCCTGTATTTGGGCAGCCGATATTGGTGCGTATAGTTTTGGCAAGTTTTTTGGTCGCACTCCCTTATCGAATATTAGTCCTAAAAAGACAGTAGAAGGGGCAATTTTTGGAATTTGCGGGAGTGGGGCAGTTGCTATGCTTGGGGCTTGGTATCTGCAATGGTCAAACTGGCAACTCAGTGGATTCGCTTTCGGTACGTTAATTGGAGTGGCTAGCCTTTTGGGAGATTTAACTGAATCCATGATGAAACGAGACGCTGGGGTCAAGGATTCAGGACAATTAATTCCCGGTCATGGCGGTATTTTAGACCGCACAGACAGCTACGTTTTTACCGCTCCCTTAGTTTACTATTTCATTACACTTGTGCTGCCTCTTTTACCACCTTTGAGTTAGGGGTTGCTGAATAAGTGTTGTGGTGAGGGTAGGGAACAGGGAACAGGCAACAGGGAACAGGCAACAGGGAACAGGGAACAGCTTCCTCCCAGTAATTGGACTCTTGGGCGGGTTTTGTGGATGTTGATAAGTTATCATCTGACGAGCTTACCTAAGTCTAGTAATCGCCATAGCGGTTAGGACGCATCTTATGGTAGAGACGTTGCATGCAACGTCTCTACAACCCTTACCCGCCCCAATACCATAAAATGAATTAATTCGGCAATTAATTGTCCTCAGAAGCTTCCTCAAGTTGGGTGAGAGTATAATGGGCAATAGCCAAACTTAAGCGCACCTGCTCAATGGGTGATAATTCAGACCATTCGACTGAGCCAATAGCGCCAAAGTCTTGATTACCTCGCATGGCGTAAGCCCACGGACGTGCAAAAACGAATAAATCATCTTCCGTCCAGTTGGGCAATAAGGGTCTAACGCATAAAACCAGCTGATCGGCAAGCGATATATCCATGGACAACGCCTGTTGAGCTTGATTGGCGATCGCGTCCAACCAAGACGACGGCACCCCAGAAAATCGTTCAGCCAATGACCGCTTTAGCGAGGCGGAACCGGAAGAATCTGAGGGCGTTAGCAATGTCCAGCACTGGTGCAAGCGATTGAATAGGGTTTGTGATCCCGATGTAATTTCTGCTTTGGTTTGACAAGCATCTAGAGAAAATCCCGCTTCCAGATCTGCCAAATAGTCTTGGGCTTCAGGTTCAGCGGGATTCCAGGGATAACAATCGTCCTCAGTTTGCCAGAGTGCCTCCAGGAGTTCTCCTTGGGCTTGACTTAAAGCATCCTGATAATTTTGGTATGGTTTATGTTGACTGGTCATAATACCCCTTATGTGATCTTTGGTGGTGATGAAAATTGATAGGAATAGCTACATCAGCACTCTCGAAGGTTCCGTAATCGTTCCGAAAATAAAGGTTAGTGCCAATAATTGGCAGAACTTCTAGAACCGTTGAATTGAGCCGTGTGCCTCTCGACTCGAATCTCTCTGAGTCTAAGATTTGTTAAATTTTTGGCTTAAAGGTTTTCAATAATAAACTCCAGGGTTTGACTCTGAGTACTGCCAAATTTTAACTGACTACCCGACTCCAATGGCACTTCCTGATGGTGGATTTTCTGCCACCCATCTGCTCGTAAAATATGAGTGCCGTTGCGAGAAAAATCACGCAGGAAGTAAGTCGGGATTTGTCCGGGATGAGTGAAGGTATCGCGACAGATAATTTCTGCATGTTTATAGCTCACCCACATTTCCTCATCCAAAACCAAATCATTCTCCTGCCCGCGTCCCACCCGCATCAGTGCACCGCGAATTCGCCAAACTTTACCCATCGAGTTTAAGGAGCGTAAGCAAGCGGTGGGCGTTTGTACACCATTCCAGTTGCTCGGCATCGGCGGCAGCTCAGTAATCCCTTCTTCTAAGAAAGCAATTAACTGTCCTTGAAACTCCGGATGCATATACAGCACAGGTAACGTCCAAGCCGGTTGGTTGAACTTATAAAGCGTGAGTAATTGTTGTCTGGCAACAGCGACAGCTTGGTCAATCGGCATCCCGGTAGCTAGGGCTTGGGCAAGACTTTGGATAAAACTCAAGGCTTCGTGATCCGCGATCGAGTCACGCATACCCAAAACAGCGGGGACACCATGTTGAATTAACACTTCAGCCAAACTACTCCGGGGGATGGTTTGACCTTCCACCTGATCCGGTTGAGCGCCCCAACAGGTATTGAATACCGCCAAGGTTACCTGATTCCGAACTAAGACTTGAGCGAGTTCCGTACCGTTAATTGGCGCATCCGGACTGAGAAATAATAAACCTCCATCTGGAGCAGGTTCACCATGACCCGCATAGAAAAGGATATTGTAACCTCCTGTGTCTAAAGCGGCAATTAAGTCAGCGGGTGTTGGCTCTAGCAGCTTTTCCACAAAACAGGGAACGGCTGTGGGGTTGAACTTTTGACAAGATTGGAAGGCATTTTCTAGAACCGTTGCCTCTTGTTCAAGCTGTAAGCGAGCCGCTGAGTGATCACCCCCGGAGCGATGAACATCTTGTCCAAAGACGAGCAGGATATTCAGGGCTTGATCATGGCGGATCAGCGGTTTGAGAGAGTCAACATTACTCGTCGTGCGGCTAAACAGCAGTTGAGTAGACAGAGAAATAGCAGGTTTGCCTGCCATTTCTTGCATAATTTCCCAGGGGAGGGGAATCAAGTCAGGATGTCGAATTTCCAAGCGCACGCGCAGGGATTTATTTTGTCCCCGGGCAATACCCCGACTTTCCGCCAACGTTGTTTGAATCGAACCCGCAAACAGCCAATTCCACAAGTCTATTCCCAACTGCTGCATCAGCCGTCCCCCGTAGCTAGTCGTCTGCGGTGTAGAGTTTTCGCTTTGGGGCGATAGGGTTGGTGTTGGTGTCGGCTTAGGCGTCAAGGGATGAGGCAGGGGTAATAAGGGGGGCAAATTCCCCGTGGAAAACATTTGTTGCCAAGCCAACCAGGTTTGAGTCAAAGTGGGAGACCAAATCGAGTCATGATGAACATAACCCCCAGGATAAGGAGCTTCAATCACCCACACGGCAAAGTTATCTACCCCAGCCGTAGACAGACGTGCGATCGCTAAACTGAGGCAAGGAGTTTCGATATCAGACATTCAACGCCCAGATGTAGAGCAACATTATCAGTTTTTGATAAGTGACAGACCAAATCGGAATCAAACTAAGACAGCGCCGGAAACTCGGAACCGTTTGGGAATTAGCCAAGTTGAGAACCTTATACAATATGGTACTATTCCGCTCTAATAGTGGCTACGTTCCATGGGTAAGCCAGCGGATGCTTCACTTTTTTGACACGGAAGGGGGAGAATTCAAAGCCTCTCCAAATAAAAAAATATATTCCGCTTCCCTCTCCTTGAAGGAGAGGGCTAGGGAGAGGTTCGGAGAGAGGTTCGGAGAGAGGTTTGGAGAGAGGTTTGGAGAGAGGTTTCCCAGATCCCGACCAAAAGTAAGGAATGTAGAGAGGTAGCGTGCTACCTCTCTACTCGTACTCGGTTAAGGAGAACTTGGGGAAGGCGTTGACGCTTCAGATTGAGGCGTCGTTGCACATACGCCTTTTTGTGCCAATGTTGCATTAACATTTAAGTCAACATTTGAGCGAATATTGACAACTTTTATCCAACCCCTCTCTCCTGGCTGCACCTGAGGATAAATGTTGCTGCGCCGTTTGGCGTCCGCTAGGGTAGGGGATGCTGGGGTAGAGTCGGCAGACTGTTTAATAGCTGTCTGTATCGATTGCGTCTCGGCGTTTTCCGTCCCCGTCGAACACACTCTCAATTTGAGCCAATCCTCTTCCCCAGAATCGGACGATTGACGAATCACTTGCAAGACACTCCCTCTGGGAATTGACCGAATGGGTGAGAGATTTTCCTCCGGAGGCTTTAATCGGAGTAGCAACGGAACATCTTGTCCTTCGGAATTCGTAATCGTTGAGCGAGTCACCCGCATCAGCGCCAAGTTCTCCAAGGAGGAAACCGTTTCCGGCGTTGGTGTTGAATCCCTTGTTGGAGATGGTGTCACCGATACGGATACTGGGGCATCAACATTAGAACTCTGCCTAACAAATGTTGGAAGCCAACGCCGGGGCAATAATACGTAAGCCAGTCCTGTACCCACAACCAAAAGAAAAACAATTGCCAACATTAATCCCCAAGGACGTCGCTTGGGTCTGATCAGTTGTTGGGTTTTCATTGTCGAAGGCACAATTGCGGCTGTCGTTGGCGTGTTCGATGCCGTTTCCGATGTTGTCGGCACAGACAACGATTCCGGCTGAGGCGGCGCAAGTTCTGTTGGTGCTGTTTCTGCTGATGCCGTTACCTGACAGTAGACCAGCGCCAAGGTAACATTATCATGACCATTTTGCCGATTGGCAATTTCGATGAGATGGTCGGCGGCGGTTGGTACATCACGCTGTCCGTCCAGGATCGGCAGAATTTCGGTTTGCCAGTATTGTTCCACTCGGTCATGGTCACTGAGACCATCGGAACAGAGCAGAAATACACTATCTTCGTCCAGGATAAACCGCTGGGTTGTTGGATGTAATGTGGTAGACGATGCCATGCCCAAAGCCTGGATTAATGAGCCAGAGCTGGGTTGTTGCACAGCATACCGATAAAAGGTGTAACCCAATCGCACTTCACGGGAGGCGAGATCATCATCTTGGGTAATTTGATGACACCCTTGGCGCGTTACCCAGTAGACGCGACTGTCCCCGACATGGGTGATGTATATTTCATGGGCGCTGGTTTGAGCCATGACCAGGGTTGTACCCATCCGCTGTCGCTCAGAGCGATGTTCGCTATCATTTTGCTGGCTGATGGCGTCATTAGCGTCACAGGCGGCTTGTTCAAGTTGTAGCGTCAGATGGGTTGGGTTCCAATGGTCGCGATCAAAATGGAGGCGTTCCACTTGCTCTCGCAAAACGTTGATGGCTAATTCCGAAGCCACTTCACCCCCTTCATGTCCGCCAATCCCATCACAGACGATCGCTAAGGCATTTTCATCGGTTGAGCGACTCCATAGTTGTCCAATGGGTGGGTAACAAGCATCTTCATTGTGGCGGCGAACTGGACCCGAATCCGTACCTGTAAAAATCTGATAATGACGCGATTGCCCTTGTCCACAGTCTTTGATTCCCTGATCAAGCAGTCCCACCAGTTGTTCGGCGGTGCGAATTTTTCCTTGGGTCAATTGATCACAGAGTTGCCCGAAAAACTTGTTTATGACCGAGGAGGCGTCAGGTTGGAGTTGAGACCAGCACTGACCCAGTTGTTTGAGCGTTGGTGCGGCGGGTTCATCTCTCTGAAGTTCTAGTAGATGCAGGATAGAGGATTCTGGACGCAGCCAATCGAGATTGAGTAAACTTGTCGCCACTCGTTCACTGCTTAAGGGTTGCCACAGGTTAGCGATTTGCCACAACCAGTTGAGTTGGCGTATCGCTGTTGCTTCTTGCCAAACTGTTCTCAGGGGAGGAAAGAGTTCTCCTTGAGTCCCATCCGTATCGGTTTCCAGAATCGGCGCATCTTCCAATAGCCAGATTTCTGAATCTTGGCGTCTTTCACCGCCTGTCAGTCGCCCATAGACTTGGGGAATATGTAAGCGATAGGGAGAGAGTCTCAAATAGGGCAACAACTCCTCCGGAATGTCTTGAGGGGTATCCGGTGGTGTTGCTGGTTTTGTATCCAGTACAATCCGTTCCTTGACCAACACATAACGGTTGGCAATTAGCGATTCGGGCTGATAGGCTTCTATCCCCGATCCTAGCGCCCACAGATAACGCCGTTTCAAGGGCGTGCGACAGTTCTGACAAAACTTATTGACAGGGGGATTGGCAGCCTGACAGCGGTAGTTAGGGCAGTGAAGGGTTGCTGCAGGATTGTCCATGGAAACACTCTTGGCTACATCTAGCTAGGGGTAATTGGGCGGTTGAAGTCGCACTGCCGCGATCGCAATGCATATCCATTTCCATTATGGGATCATTTAAATAAGCCTACTGATTACAAATTCTAGCGTCTGATTTGAGAAGTCGTTCACTCATCGGAGGGATAAATGGTGGCAACCGACTCGGATTCTTGATCGGGTTGGCGATTCGTCAACTCAAGGTAACTATGCCGCAAGAGACGGGGCCAGAGCCATAAAAAGTAAAACCACCAAACAAAAATGGGGGTAGCCACTATCAGGGTTATCCAAGGCGTTTTGGTTAGCATCCAACTCCCCGTGATGATTACGGCTCCGGTCAGGAGAATCGACCAAGGCTGACACCACCAGGGTTTATAATTCCAAGGATTCAAGGGATCTTTGACAGACAATAGTTGCCTCTACGGGAAAAAATAACTTTATTTATAATACTTTTTTTGGACTTAGATATAGCGCGGGACTTATGGTTCCTCCCCCAAACGCCCATCGTTTGTTAAACAGTACCAACAGATATGCCTAAGCCCGATTATGACACCTCTGATGATCACTCCTTTGAAGAGCTGAACTCCCCTGCGAGTGTTGAAATCAAACAGCTTATGGAGCAAATTGAGAACTCCCATGACCTATTGTACAAAATGATTAACTTGGAAATGTGGGCATTAGCCGAAACGATGGATGAGTTTATCCCAGGTTTTTGGAGTCGTTTTTTGGAAAATCGTCGTTTAACCCTCAAACAATTCCTGCAAAACAATTCTCACTCTAGAAAGAGGTAAATCACCCCATAGATTTTCTAGAATCACACTAGACAGGCAAATTACAAGGAGCTTTTTATGAATAAGCCAGAACGCCCAGATACCCATGATACGCTCAATCCCGGTGATAAAGTCTCGCCAGAGGAGCAAACCCTGGAACAAAAATCTGAGAAAGTCGCGGTTGATGCTCCTGATATTACCGGTGATCACATCGAAGTCCCAACCTACTTCAACGTCAAAGACGAAAATGGGCAAGAAAAAGCCTTACACCATATTGAGGATGCTGAAGAAATTTCTGATGTGATTCGCCAAGCACGCACCGATGAACAAGGCAATCGCACTTGGCGTTAGAGTTGGACTTACGAGTCCTGAGACACGACCTGCGGCAATCCCATGCTATAGTTCATTACCCGACACTCCAGGTTGTAGCTAATTTCACCCTTTTGCAGGAGCGATCGCATGTAATGCTCTAAATCCGAGCCGATGCGGCGAAGATTATACTCTGTCAAATCTTCACCGCTATAGGCTTCTACGAAATCATCAAACTTACGATAGATTTTTTGCAGGGCATCTTCACTCCAATTAAATTCATTATCGGGGTCAACGTCTAGTGTTAAAACGTTGTCACTCTCAACTAATTCGCTGTTTAGCACCTCGGCAGCGTAGATGCGAATGTGACGAGTTGTCGATTTAAGCAGCATGGAAACCCTCCTAGTATGGGCTATATTTTCCTTTAATTGTAAAACTTTGTAAATACACTGCCGCTTCTCAAAGGCTAAACCAACTTATCCACAATTGGGTAAAGTGAGACAAAACAAGGGCGGTGTATATTTCTTATGGAGTCAAACTCGCCCCGACAAATCTGTGTCCCCTGCGTCCGGAGAACCCACGGCTTTAACCTGATGGGATTCTTGTGTCCTATGGAGTCGGAGTGTAAATTAAAACAGTCAGTCTTAGCGACATAATCCATAGCTTAACCCAATATGCACGATTCGATGGATGATATCGCCAAACAAGCTCACCAGGGCAGTGTGGCGGCGATAATTCAAATTCTGAATCAACAGTTAGCCGATGATCGCGTCAGAACCCGAGCGGTTTTTGCTGACGGCGTGTTGCACCTGTTGTGTGAAGCACCTGTCGTCGAACCCCTGGAGCGCTCTGTTCTCATCAACCACATCCAAAAAATTCTGGAAGATATTGCGCCGCGTAACATTCGTCGGGTAAACATCAACAGTCGTATTGTGCAGGAGCAACAATTGCTATGGTTAGAAGAAATAAGCCGTAATCCAGACCATCTTTTATGGTCTCAAGAAATCGTGCTGAGTAAGCCTAACCTGCTTCAGCAATGGATCAAGGCATTCAAATCTCCTAAAGTTGAACCCAAGAAGAAAACTCAGCTTCCCCAGGTATCCTCCCGCAAAGTTAAACAAAACCCTCGTTTCCAGCGCCATTTTGTCAGTGGTATTAGCGTTCTTGTTCTCCTACTTTTAGCAGGTTGGTTGGTTTACGATCGCTTAATTCCCTCTCCTTACGCCAGTACCACTCCTCAAGAACCAACTCCTCCCCCCACACCTGTCTCACCTTCAACAACAGCCCCCTCAACAACCGCAACACCTTCAGATCCCTTTACCCAAGCTGTTCGGCTCGCCATTGAAGCTGATGCTGAGGGGAAAACGGCGAATACAGCCGCTCAGTGGTTAGATATAGCGGCGAGGTGGGAGAAAGCATCAACTCTGATGAGTAGCGTTAACCCGGATCATCCCCGTTATGAAACTGCTAGAGATCGGGTTATCCTTTATCGCCAAAATAGTCAACTGGCTCAACAGCAGGCAAAACAGAGACAATCTCAATAGTGTCATTTGTCCTTTGTCATTTGTCATTCGTCATAATCGCTTCCCAAAGAAGCCAGCTAGTCACTTGTCCTGCGCGGCGTGAACAGAGATGCTCATAAACGAATGAAATCATGCACCTCGCTGCAGTGAGGCGACATTTATCAAAAAAATGAACTTTGTTGGTATATCGTTTATCAGAACGGGAATACTAAGTATGACCATCTATCTTTGAGCCAGTTGTATCAGCAGCAACCGTTTCAACAATCCATCCTTTGACTGATGTCTGAAGAGTCAACAACCCAGCGCTGACCGATAAAAGCGGTACAGCGTGGGCTATATAAGTATTCTTAAGCCCTGTTGTTGGACCTTAGTAGTTCGTTAATAGTAAGAGCTACTCCGTTTATCGAGAATATATAGGCATCGTGGGGTGCAGGATTGACTATCCGTTTCCTAGCTCCACGCTCTGCGGTTTTTCATTAAACATTCCTGTTGGGTAGGGAAAGTATGGAAACATCAAAACCTCGATAAACATTGGCGAAGGAAACCACACCGCAAGGTGAAAACCTGGACACCAACTAAAAATGAAAGTCTACGTTATCAACAAACACGGGCGTCCCTTGATGCCCACAACTCCCAGAAAAGCAAGACTCTTGCTCAAAAGCGGTAAAACCAAAATCGTTGGGCGCGACCCATTCACTATCCAGTTAGTCTACGGTTCGAGTGGTTACACCCAGCCTGTAGAGTTAAGGATGGTTAGCACCTAGTATCCAGCACAAACTAGATACTCATCACCGCCTTATCGACAAAATTCGCCGTATTCTTCCAGTCATTGCTGTGACTATCGAAGTAGCAGCATTTGATATCCAGAAAATTAACAATCCCACTATTGAGGGAGAGCAATACCAGTACGGAGAAAAATACGGTTTCGACAACCTGCACCGAATATATCCTGCACCGGGATAGACACAAGTGCCAGAATCCAAACTGTAAGAACAAAGCAGATAGTCCTATACTGCAAGTTCATCATTTAGGCTTCTGGAAGAATCCCCCTGACCGTACAGACAGACCAGCTAATCTGGTAACTCTGTGTACTAAGTGTCATACCTCAAAGAACCATCAGAAGAAAGGGTTCCTGTTCGGATGGGAGCCAAAGCTCAAGTCGTTTAAGGGTGAAACCTTTATGACAATGGTCAGGTGGCGCTTAACACAAGAAGGTCAACACAACTCAACTTTCGGCTATATCACCAAGGGTAAGCGCTGGACGCCGCTCTATTAAGAAGAAGCGATATCCCTATAAACAACACGACTTAGTTCTGTTTGAAGGAACTATCTATAAAGTGATTGGGATGCAGAATCTAGGCGCTGGTGTAAAACTCAAAAACTACCCTGGAGTGAAAAACAAAGTAGTTAAGCCTTCTGCTGTAAAGTCTATTCGCAAGAGAGGAGGAATGTGTGAAGTTGTTCGGTAATTTGGATAATTTGAGGACTCAATGTCCTCAAATTATCCCGCCTATCCATCCCAGCGCCGCCTTTCAGGACGGCGTGGGGCTTCCGGCGTTTTTGCTAATCCGAAAATTAATCCCTAAGCCTTGTAGCACTTGGGGAAAGCAGGTGAAACGTCGGATATGTCTTCACTAAAACTGTTGTCGCCGTTCTCACCTAGGAGCATAGAGGTATTCACTCATGCATTACCCGCCTTCATCCAGTCCACTGGGACAACAGATTATTTCAAGGATCATTGCTAGTCCCAATCCACAGACGTTATTGGCGAGTATTGCCCAGGTATTAGGTGAGGCATTTCAGGTTGATTGTTGCTTAATTGCAGCGTTTTCCCCAGAAACCGCAACCCCCCAATTGGGATTATGGTATGCCGAGGGCGGCTCAAAGCTACAACCTCAACCGCAAAACCTAGGGCAATACCTCTGGTTGACTGGGGTGGAAGAACCTTTGGCAATTCGGGATATTCAGGAGTCTGATCTGGAGTTAGCCGATCAACGGTGTTGGGATTGGCTCCCTGTTAGGGCAGTGTTGAGGCTTCATACCTGGTGTCAATCCAGGATCAATGGGATGATCGTGTTAGGGCGATCGCAGCCTTATGATTGGACAATACAGGAGAAACAACGGTTAAGTGAGGTGGCTGAATCTGTAGCCGTTGCCATCGCTCACGTTCAGCTTACCCAGCAAGTCGATCAGTCTAAACGATACCAGACGCTACTTTCCCCACTCAGTCAGTTTATCCAGAGCGATCGCAATCTCGATGAGACAATGGCAAAAGTGGTTGCTAGTACCACTCAAGCACTTCAGGCAGATCGGGGTTGGCTACTGCTGTTTAATGATAATCATGCTCTCGATCAACCGCATCAAGATGGCAAGCATCAGCCACCAATTGAGGTTAAGGTTGTTGCTGAATGGTGTACCCCTAAGCTTGATCAATCAGTTCAGCTAAACTCCCAACGATTACTCAATCAATCCTTCCGGTTATCCGAGTCTTACTTATGCCAAACAGCTTGGAAACAAACACCTGAACCGATTGCGATCGCGGATTGGGCAAATACTCCAATCGGAACTCAAGAAATCTCCCTATTTGAGGAGGCGATTAGCCATGGGGTGTTAATGGTTCCCCTGTTTCACACCTTTAGCAATGGTTCTCAACACCTGAAACGGGTGGGATTTTTGGTTGTCCAACAGGATCAGCCGCGTTTATGGCAAGGGGATGACATTGAATGGATCAGATGGGTGGCGACGCAACTGAGTGAGTTGATTCACCAGCATCAAAGCCAAACGCCAGAACCTTCCCACCTTAACCATCACTCGGTTCAGCCGTCTCCCTGTTTAACCGTTCCCGCCCAGTTACATCAAAGCATCCGTCAACAGGTGGATCAGCTTCAGGAATTAAATCAGCTTAAAGAAGAATTCATTAGTACCATGAATCATGAGCTGAGAACACCGTTAACGGCGATGAGTTTAGCAATTCGTATGTTGCGCCAACCCAAACTCCCCGCCAAGCGTCGGCAAAAGTATTTGGAAATTTTAGAGCAACAGTGTAATCAAGAAATCGACCTGATCAACGATTTACTCAGTTTACAGCAACTCGAATCCAATCCCGCGTATATCCAGAAGCGATCTATTGACGTAATCCTGCTAATCCAGACATTAGCCCAGGATTTTCAGGAGAAATGGGCGTCGAAGTCATTGACATTCAACCTAGATTGCCCCTTAAACTCGCTGATGATTCATACTGATCCAGAGAGTTTAAACCGTATCCTGTTGGAATTGTTAACCAATGCTGGCAAATATTCCTATCCTGATACATCGGTTTCGCTTAAAGTTGAGTACCATGTTCATGCTGCGGTCAATCGGTTGGTGTTAACCTTAACCAATATCGGTGACGGTATATTACCAACCGATATTAACTATATTTTCGAGAAATTTCGGCGCGGTCAAGGAATCACTAAGCAGGCTGTTCCCGGAACAGGATTAGGATTAGCGTTAGTGAGGTGTTTGGTCAATCATCTCAATGGCACAATTGAGGTGGCGAGTCAGCGCTTAGACAATTCACAGCAGGCGATGATTTCATTTACCTTAACTCTACCCGATTAATATAGCAGTACTAAGACAGGACGTGGACATTCTTTACTATTCCCTGTTCTCTCTTGGACTAAGTGATATCCTTTCCGTACCCCGTAGCACTATACCTACTGAATTAGGCAAATTCGGCTTGTTTTTCTAAGGGAGCTATCTCGTTGTTTAGTACGGGTAAGGTGACGGTAAAAGTAGTCCCAGCGCCAACTTTGGAGTCTACGTCAATGCTTCCTTGATGCAAATCAACACATTGTTTCACAATTGATAGTCCTAACCCGGTTCCTTTGATCTGACCGACATTTTGGGCGCGGTGAAAGGCGGTAAAGAGGTTTTGTAAGTCTTCGGGGGGAATGCCAATCCCAGAGTCTTGAATGCAAAAACTAACGGTTTTCTGAGCAGAGGTGATCTCAAATCTCACTTCACCGCTATTAGGAGAGTATTTGATCGCATTGCTGAGTAAATTGGTCAGGATATGTCTGAGTAAGTTCATATCCTGATAAGCGTTCGATTCGCCCAGGAATGTAAACCTGATCGTCGGTTGATCATCTCCCGCTTCAAATGACTCCACTATCTCTTGACAAAAGGTCTCTAAATCAACCCAACTGGGATGAAGGGTGAACATACCAGATTCAGCTTTGTTGAGAAATAGCAGATCTTCTAATAAGCACAACATCTGGTCGGCTGCGAGTTGGATTTTTTGGATGTGCTTTTGTTTTTTTGCGTCGCTTAACCGTTCACTATATCGCTCTATGATGTCTGAAGAGGTTTTGATGGCGGTTAAGGAATTTCGACCCTCATGAGACACCATGGACACCATTTGTGATTTGCTTTGCTGGTTTTCTTCCGCTTCTATTTTCGCTTGGTTAAGGGTTTTTAACAGGTTATGTTTACGTAGGGCAATTTTAATTACAGCGCTGAGTTCATCGGGTTCAATAGGTTTGATAATGTAGCCAAAGGGATCAGTTTGAGTGGCTTTATTCACGGTATCCTGATCGCCGTAAGCGGTGAGGTAAATCACGGGAATGTCTAAGCGATCGCGGATTTGTTTGGCGGCTTCAATTCCACTGAGTTCTCCCTCTAACACAATATCCATTAAGACTAAATCAGGCTGCACTTCAGATACGATTTGAATTGCCTCTTCACCTGAATCAGCAATTCCGGCGACTTGATACCCTAAGTTCTCAATTGTTAAGGAAATTGTGCGAGCTAATATGATTTCATCTTCAACGATAAGGATTTGAGGGATTTTCATAATGAAATGTATTATTTTTTACAGAACTTTGGCGAGTTGATTAAATCGATACACTTACCGTGGCTTTATGTATGATTACGGATTTTTTGTTTAACATCTATCTATAGTATGATTTATGCTGACTGATTAGAGAAACCGTGAAATTACGGAAAACATCAGTTAATATGCAATCTCAATTGCCATCTCCCCTAAGCTGTCATGCATTTACAGCGCTTTTCAAGTCAGCGAGGTACGACAGACAGATCCCCGACTTCTTGAAGAAGTCGGGGATCTTACGTAGGAGCAATTACTTATTCTCTGGCGGTACAACCAAGCGATTTTTAACTTTACGTTCCCGAAACCTAATCTGAAACCGTGTCCCCTGGCTGCAATCAAGTTCGACGGTACCTTTGAGTTGTCGCGTCAGATCACAAACAAGCTGCATTCCCAAAGAATCTGTGCGGCGAAAGTCTAACGCTTCGGGAAAGCCGATTCCATTATCCCAAACACTGAGGATATAGTGATGTGGCTCTAGGGTATGTAGTGCAATACCCACTTCTCCAGACTTGTCGTCGGGAAAGGCATATTTTAGAGAATTGGTGATCAGTTCATTGAGAATTAAGCCACAAGGTACAGCCGTGTCTATATTTAAAGCAATCGGCTCAATATCAAAATGAATCGCGATAGACTGACGGCGACGCCTGTAAGTGCTGACAATCGTGTTGATTAATCTTTCGATATAGTCCTTTAATGGAATCTCAGATAAATCAGTCGCATCGTAGAGAATTTCGTGGATCATTGCCATGGATTTAACCCGATTTTGGCTGTCTTTGAGAATCGTTAAAAGCCGTTGATCAGTTACCTGTAAAGACTGCAAGGTGAACAGACTTGCCACAATCATCAAGTTATTTTTCACGCGATGGTGAATTTCTTTGAGGAGGATTTCTTTTTCGCGCAATGATGCCTGAAGTTGCGCTTCTGCTTGCTTGCGATCGCTAATATCTTCAATGTGGGCAATATATTGAAGTGGCTGTTCATTTAAATCGCGGATTAATCCCAGGCAAATAATGCTGGAAATGAGGTAACCTTCTCGATGTTTTAACGGCTGTTCCCATTGAATTGAGTCGTTATCTCCTTGCTGCAACTGCTGATAGTATAACTGATAGGATGCGGAATGATTTTCATCAAGGATATCCTGCCAAGATAATTCCCCAAACTCCTCTGCCGAATACCCTAATATTTTGTAAAAGGCGTAATTCGTGGAAATAAACTGACCTGATAAATCTGTCGTAATAATTCCAATAGGCGCTTGCTCTAAAGTTAAGCGCATCAGTTTTTCCCGTTGCTGCAGTTTCGCTTGAGTTTGACGGAGTAAACGTTCAACCCCTTTGAGTTGGGTAATATCACGAGCGACGCCAAGGACACCTGTAACGGTTCCGGCTTCATTCTTCAAGGGAAAAAGCGCCGTATCCAGCCACAGTAAACAGGAGGGATGCAACAGACGGTCTTCAATTCGTGAGGGTAAGCCTGTTCTTAATACCTTTTGCAAGCTGAACTCTAGCCGCTCAAATTTGTTGAGGATAAAAAATTGATCAAAGGGTTTATTGATCAAAGCTTGAGGGACAAACCCTAACAGATTAGCGCCAAACTCATTAATGTAAGTCAAAGTCAGGTTGGCATTGATACTGAAAATTATATCTTGGCAGGATTTGGCTAAGGTTCGATACTGTTTTTTACTGTGGCGTAGAGCCTGTTCTAGTTGTTTTTGGGACGTGATATCCCGAATTAACCAGTGAAAACCTATTACACTACCGTGATCATCTTCTAGAGTTCTCCGCCTGACAGCGGCGGTAAATTTAATGCCGTTTTCCCACGGCTGTTTTAAGGTTAATTTTTGGGTTTTATGTGGAGTATTTGGGGTGTCTTGATTTAAAAATTGACTATATTTATCCCGCTCTCCTGGAGCAACGAATAAATTTAAGGACTTGCCGAGAAAAAAGCTTTTATCCAAGTCCAACAAGGTAGTGATCGATTGATTTATTTCTTGGATAAAACCTTGCTTGTCTGTCACTAGACAACCATCAGGAGCAAAATCAAATAAATCTTGATAGCGTTTTTGTTGGCGTTCAGCTACAATTTGAGCATGAATAAGTTCCTGGTTTTGCCATCGCAGTTCTTCTTCAGTCACCCTGAGGTCTGCCAGAATTTGTTCTAATTCTTGATTAAGAATATTCTGTTTAGCTGTGCGGTCTGCCACTTTCCGTTCTAGATCTTGATTCAACTGGTCTAGAGCAAATTCAGCTTGCTTGCGTTGGGTGATATCTAGGAGACAGCCTAAAATTTTGAGGGGAGTGCCGTCCTCATCCCGGATCAGTTTTAAACGGTCATTTAACCAGCGATAGTCACCATTTTTATGCCGAAAACGATAGTCCAGACTATGATATTCTTGGGCAAATAGGTGAGAAATCTCGGTAAGCACTTGGGGTAGATCATCGGGATGGATGTGATTGAAAAAAGCATCAGAATTTTGATAAAAATAGTCCGGTGTATAGCCCAATAAATCCTGAATATTTTGAGTGATATAGGTGATCAGGTAGTCCCCTTCGGGCTGGCAGGTATAGAGGATGCTTTGACTCTGATTCAGTAGTTTGTTGATTTCGCTTGGGTCAGACGGTATATCACGATTATGCTGTTTGTGAATGAATCGATGCAAGCAAAGGCTGCTGATTAGAATAAAGAGTAACCCTTTTAACGTTTGCAGCTCAGTTAAGACGACGGGACTCTCAATCAAGTGAGCCAACAAATAATCAGATAAACTAATCCATAGGATTGCTACTACGGCATAAATTTTAATAAATCTCATTGGCTTTTCTAGAGTGAGTTCTCAACCGTTAGCTTTTATTGTGTCCACCTACTTATGCGAGCTTGGGTTTTGGCTTGACTGACTTGCTTGTCAACCTCTGGCTGGGGTATTTGTCCAGAGGGGTTGGTTTCAGAGGGTGTGAAGCTGTAACTTAATTCCTGATTGGATCTATTCATTCTTAGGCTTTTTGAGTAGTTGTTTTCGAGCCATGCGCTCAATTACATCGCTTAGGCTGTTAGCTCCTAGTTCCAACTGTTTTTGCTCTAGCCACTGGAGCGCGGTTTCAGTCAATGTCATGGTAAACCGTCGCTTTGATTCCCCATAAATTTTCTTCCGTGGCATCCTGACACCTGCTTTTTACTCATGTATAATATGATAATAACCTGAGAGGTTAGTCAAATGCTTTTGGGATTCAAGACAGAATTAAGACTGAACAACAAGCAGCGAACCGCATTGGCTAAACATTGTGGCGTTTCTCGCCATGCGTGGAATTGGGGTCTAGGTTTAACCAAGCAAATACTTGACCACAATCGGGACAATCCAGAGGATAAAATCAAGTTTCCCACTGGGATTGACCTGCACTCATTGCTAGTAGCGCAGGTTAAACCCATCTGCCCTTGGTACTATGAGGTGAGTAAATGCGCTCCCCAGTATGCGCTAAGGCAGTTAGCCCAAGCCTGGAAAGATGCATTTAAGAAAAATAAAAAACCGCCTCGGTTTAAGCGTAAAGGGAAGCATGACAGTTTCACCCTAGACGGGCTGATTGGTTGAGGACACAGATCGCCTCATGTTTGCGTCTAGAGGTATTGTATAGCAAAAGAGATGCTGGGACAGCGTTATAGCACTACGCAGACACGTTAGGACATAAAAGAAAAATTCAAAATCGCTCAATCCCTTGTCAGGGAAGCTTTTTTCTTCAAAGAAAGCCTATGAAACACCGAGCGAAGCCGAGGTGTTGCCTATTGCCTATTCCCGCTTCGCGTAGCGCTATACATAAAAATGGGCAGAAAGTTTCTAATTTCTTTCTGCCACAGTTAGCCCAATTGACTACAGCTTATGAGGTTTGCTCCTTCGCTTCGCTAGTCGGACATGGTTTTGAGTTGTTGAGAGTCGCTCATAAAATTAGAGCCTGCAACACAATGCTTATTTGGCTGATGAGGAGTCGCTGCCCTTATTGCACAGAAGGTAAGTCAGCGCACCGCCAACCAAACCTCCTGCAAGAAAAGGAAACGCTCCAGTTAAAGCTATTCCGCCTACTGCGATGCTGCCGCCAATTCCCGCTAATCCTGAAGTTATTCCGCTAACGGAAATTGTCGCACAAGCACCAGCACCAACAGTGGCTCCTGTTGCCAAAGCATCTTCTGTCTTCATGGATTGCTCCTTGCTAGACTTATCCTGATCATGTCCCACTCAAGATAAAATTGGGTTTATGAAAATCTTGAATTCTGTAAAGATTGTGGGAAAATATGATGAAACGCGAAAGGCAGAATGCTGACTAAGGCTAAGCCCAAGCCACCCCGTTGGCAACGACGAAATTATTCTCCCCTCGCCCGCCAGATTGACATTTTTCGGTCGGCGGCTAAGTTTGTGTTCTATTTGTGGTGGGATAAAACCATTGCTAATGATACGCCTAATCACCGAAACCGCCGCGCCCAGTGGCTGGTGGGGGCGTTGCTGGATTTAGGTCCAACGTTTATTAAGATTGGGCAAGCCCTCTCGACTCGTGCTGATTTACTGCCCTTAGAGTACATCGAGGCATTAGGGCATTTACAGGATCGGGTTCCGGCATTTAGTGGGACGGAAGCGATCGCGGTGATTGAAGTCGAACTGGGTCAATCTATTCATGCATTATATCGGGAGTTTGACCCCTTTCCTCT
This sequence comes from Coleofasciculus sp. D1-CHI-01, assembly GCF_040218875.1. NCBI lineage: Bacteria > Bacillati > Cyanobacteriota > Cyanophyceae > Coleofasciculales > Coleofasciculaceae > Coleofasciculus > Coleofasciculus sp. D1-CHI-01. Next base: position 26,851 of record NZ_JAVJQP010000023.1, on the reverse strand, counting down.
GGCAGCAGCGAGCTTGGGGCAAGTTCACAAAGCACGGCTGCACACCGGAGAAGATGTGGTGGTGAAGGTGCAGCGTCCAGGGATTGAACGATTATTTAATTTAGATTTTAAAATTATACACGAATTGGTGCGATTTGCTAATCGGTATTTGCCTTGGGTAAGGAAGTATAAACTTGAAGCAATTTATCGCGAATTTTTTGATTTACTCTATCAAGAAGTAGACTATATCCAAGAAGGAAAAAATGCTGATCGGTTTCGGGAAAATTTTACTAATTATCCAGGAATTCTGGTGCCGACGGTTTATTGGCGTTACACGACGAAGAAGGTACTCACGTTAGAATATTTACCCGGAATCAAGATTGACGATCGCCAAACCCTGGAAGCCTGTGAAATCAACACCAATGAGGTGATTCAACGGGGAATTTCTTGTTATCTGAAACAGTTATTAGAAGACGGCTTTTTTCAGACAGATCCGCATCCGGGAAATATGGCAGTTGATCAGGATGGCAGTATTATTTTCTATGACTTTGGCACAATGGCGGAGGTTAAATCCATTGCCAGAGACCAAATGATTAAGACCTTTTTTGCCGTTTTGCGGAAAGATACTGATGAGGTAGTGAATACCTTAACCTATATGGGGTTACTGGAACGGCAACCGGATATGACCCCAGTTAAACGCTTAGTCGGGTTTATTTTAGAACGGTTTCGGGAAAAGCCCATCGATGTGCGGGAATTTGAGGCATTGGGGAATGAGTTGTATGTAATGTTTGAGCAGCAACCGTTTCGTTTGCCTGCACAAATGACGTTTATTTTAAAATCGTTAACCACGTTGGATGGGATTGCGCGGGCTTTAAATCCAGAGTATAACTTATTAGCCGCCAGTCAACCCTTTGTCAAAAATTTAACCGTTTCCAAAGGGCGGGGAGATGTGGTAAAAGAACTGGCAAAACAAGCCAGGGATTTTATTAAATATCAGTTAAATAAGCCGAGTTCCACAGAAGTATTAATTCGCCGCCTAGAAGCCCGAATCGAGCAAGGAGAACTGCAAGTCAGGGTGCGTTCCCTGGAGAGCGATCGCGCCTTAAAACGGATTCATTTGGCGATTAAGAGTTTGATTTATGCCTGTTTGACTGGGTTTGCATTATTGGCGGGAACGGTATTATTATTAGTGCCGCATACGGGGTGGGCAATTGCCGCATTTATGTTGTCGGGATTTTGGTTTGTCATTTTGTTGTATTCGTTAGTTCAGTTGGCGGTAAAGGAAAAATTAGAGAAAATGACCCGTCGTTAGATAGTGCATGATTCAGCTTTTAGTTAACAAGTTAAAGTAACATAATATTTAAACTGAAGTTTCCCCCATCCCGATTGACGATAGAAGCCAAAACTCCCACTAAGGCACCCAGATGTGACTAAACCCGCCCCGATTTTCTCTCCTAAGAGCCTGTTGAGTTTCGCTTACGCTCTACCCAACCGACAAAAACTACGATCGCGATCGCATCGACATTCTATATTGCCCAACCGACTTAAAATAAGCTGGTGGGTTTCGACTTCGCTCAACCCACCCTACAGTAGATCAAGGGTTTTGGCGCTGCCCAAATGCTTATCTGCGTCCCATTAGACTCAAATTTCCATCACCCAGGATTCGCCACCGATGGCTTTAAATCCACTTGAGCATCACCCATGGGTTGATAGCCATTATCTGGCAGAGGACGCCGTTCCTCAATCAAGGCAATTGTACTACTCACCTTTTCCGGGAAAATCACCACCAAACCACCGGACGCTACTCGGTCTAAAGCCGTGTTAATCGCCTCGGTTTCATTGAGAATAATGTCATACTCCCGATCCGGATTCGTCTCCAGAATTCCCTTACAAATCAACTCCGCTGCCTCGCCACTGGGACGTCCCCGTAAATCCGCATCTTCTTTAATAATGATCCGGTCAAAAATGTCCGCAGAGAGTCGTCCCAGGTTAATGAAATCCTCATCTCGGCGATCGCCTGGTCCACCAACGACGCCAACCCGTTCCCCAGACCAATTGCGGACAAAGCCGCCCACAGCTTCATAACTAGCAGCATTGTGGGCATAATCCACTAAAGCATGATACTCACCCAGGTTAAATAAATTCATCCGTCCCGGTGTCTGCGCCACAGACGCCCGGAATGTGGTCAACGCATGACGAATTGCCTCAATCGGAACCCCTTGAGCAAAGGCGGCGAGACTGGCGGCTAAGGCATTAGCAATTTGGAAGGGTGCCATTCCTCTCATGGTCACTGGGACATGTTCCGCCTTCTCAATCCGCAGCGTCCATTCGCCTCGGATTAAAGACAAGTAGCCATTTTCATACACAGCCGCTAAACCTCCCTGTCGGGTGTGCGCTTTCACCACCTCATTGTCGGGATTCATGGAGAAAAATGCCACATGACCTTTGATCCTCTGTGCCATGGCTGTCACCAAGGGATCTTCAGCATTGAGAACGGCATAACCCGCAGGACTCACGGATTCAGCCACTACACTCTTAAGATGCGCCATCTGGTCAAGGGTATCAATGTCACCAATGCCCAAGTGATCCGCCGAGACATTTAAGACAACACCCACATCACAGGTATCAAAGGCTAACCCCGATCGCAGAATCCCACCTCGTGCGGTTTCCAATACCGCCACCTCAACCGTGGGATCTTTGAGAATCACTTGAGCGCTTTGGGGTCCAGTCGTGTCTCCTTGTTCCACCAGATGATCGCCAATGTAGATCCCATCCGTGGTGGTATAGCCCACCCCATGACCCGTTTGCTTATAGATATGGGCAAGCAAGCGAGTGGTAGTGGTTTTCCCATTCGTCCCTGTCACCGCCAGGATGGGAATCCGACTGGCTTGTCCCGGTGGAAACAGCATATCCATCACCGGGGCGGCGACATTGCGCGGTAAACCTTCCGAGGGACACACATGCATCCGGAATCCAGGTGCCGCATTTACTTCCACTACCACACCGTCAATGTCCCGTAGGGGTTGGCTAATATCAGGCGTGACAATATCAATGCCGGCAATATCCAGACCAATAATTTTCGCCACCCGTTCCGCTAACCAAACGTTTTCCGGGTGGATATCGTCCGTGCGGTCTATAGCAATACCCCCCGTACTCAGATTAGCCGTTGCCCGTAAATAACAAACCTCATCTTTTCGGAGGACGGTATCCAAGCGATAACCCTGACGTTCTAAGACACTTAGACTCGTATGATCAACGATAATTTTGGTCAGGACGTTATCATGACCCTCTCCTCGATTGGGATCGCGGTTCGTCCGTTCAATCAGTTCCTCAACCGTGGACTTACCATCCCCAATCACACGCGCCGGAATCCGCTGGGCGACGGCTTCAACTTTGCCATTAATCACCAAGACGCGGTGGTCAAAACCGGGATAATAGCGCTCGACAATCACCGCACGGGAAATATCTTTAGCGCGATCATACGCTTTTTCGGCTTCGTCCCAGTTGCGAATGTCAATCGTAATCCCCCGCCCATGATTACCATCCAGGGGTTTAACCACAATCGGATACCCCCCCACATACTCGATCGCGCTGTCTAATTCGTCCAAATAAAGCACCGTTGTGCCTCGTGGAACCGGAACCCCCGCATCAAACAAAATCTGCTTCGTCCCTTCTTTATCACAGGCTAATTCCACCCCTAAAATTCCGGAGTAATCACTCAAGGTGGCTTGAATTCGCTTCTGATGCAACCCGTAGCCAAGCTGAATCATGGCTCTGGCACTTAGGGTAAGCCAGGGAATGCCTCGGGCGTCGGCTTCTTTGACCAAGGCTTCTGTACTCGGTCCTAACGCCGCATCGCGAGCCAGTTCGCTCAGGTCTTTTAAGTCTTGAGCTAACTCCCGTTGGGGATAGGCTCTGGTATCGATAATACTTTGGCACAAGCGCACAGCCGCCCTAGCCGCATAGCGACCCGCCTGCTCGTCAAGGTACTCGAAAACCACTTGATAAATTCCGGCTGTCCCAGTTTCCCGAGTCCGACCAAACCCAACGCGCATTCCTGCCAGTTCCTGAAGTTCCAGCGCCACATGTTCGATAATATGCCCCATCATCGTGCCTTCTTTGACCCGACTTAAGAACCCACCCCGAACACCCGGAGAACAGAAATGATCCTCTAGACTGGGTAGCGTCTCTACCAGTCCTTCGTAGAATCCCGGCAGTACATTGGAGGGTTTATCGATGAGTTCCTCCAAATCAAGACGCATGACAATAAGTTTATGGCGTCGAATGCTCCAGTAGTTGGGACCGCGTAACGTCTGGATTTTTAGAATTCTCATAGTTAGTGATGAAATCGGGGATGGTTCACAATGTCGGCTTTTTAAGCACAAACTAGGGATTGTGCAAAATCTATTTTAGGAATTTCTTTAACATTACGTGACATCCTCCTACCCTGGATCTCCAGATTAGAGCGTAGACTTCTCAAGTATCGCGACTTACATTGTCTCAACATTTTTGCCAGTTCTCAAAAGTCCTCCACGTAATCGGGGGAGTAGTCTACTCTTGCCCTGATTGGATTCACCCGTTTTGAGTGGATGGGAAATCTTATCTAGTTTCCGACTGTTCAAAGCTATCAAACTGTTCATTCTGAACATTTTGCCGGAAGGATTTTTGAGTTTTGACCCAACGCGCTTGCTCAAGGGAACCTGGTTTTGAGTTTAGCTGCTAAAATCTCCCTCAGCTCCCCCCGGCTTCCAGACGTAGCATGCTACGTCTCTACATTGCTCCCCCGGCTCAAAAATGCCGTCCTGCATTAGGCGTTGACTGGCATTAATGCTCGTTTATAGACATGATAGCGATCGCCATGACATAAAACATGCACTCGCAGGTTATGTAGACCAATGGGATCGGTGCTGCCAATATCCACTTGATTGGTGTGAGACAGTTCTCCGGGATCAATAATCGTCACCGTACCTTTGCCCATAACCTGTAACCAACCATCTCGCTCAAAGATGATACAAGTATCTTCATCGATGCCGATCCCCAAGCGATCTGGGTGCATGGCGATCGCACTAATTAAGCGGGCGATGCGATTCCGATTCAGAAAATGCTGATCGACGATCACTTCCGGAATAATCCCCAACCCTGTTGCCATATCGACTAAAGAGCGATTCGGGGATTCACCACTCCCGCCGCCAGCAATCATGTGATGTCCCATCACCGCCGCACCTGCACTGGTTCCGGCTAAGGTAATTTCCCCTAAATGTACCCGTTGACAGACTTTTTCCATTAGCGGGGTATCCGAGAGTAAACCACACAAGCGCAGTTGATCCCCACCGGTCATGAATACACCCGTACAGGCTTCCACATACTCTTGTAAATCAGAATCCGACCCTTGAGCGCGATCGCGCACATCCAGGACTTTAATCTCCTTTGCTCCCATATCCTCAAAAATCCGCTGATAGCGATCGCCAATAATCGCGGGTTCTCGCGACGCCGATGGAATAATCGCAATTCGCGCCTCACCTGCACCCGACCGACGAAAAAAGGTTTGCAGGATCTCCCGTCCATGAACTTTATCTTCCGCACCACCAATAACAATGATTGCGGTTTTTGTCGATTGAGGCATTGTCGTCGCTTGGAATTGAGAGTCTAACTGCAGCATACTGTCGATGTCGAGTTCGGGCATAAGGTGAGTTCAATACTTTAGTGTCGCGCTAGGGCTAGAACTGTCACTTTATTACGATTTTGACTCTAGCTCAACTACTGGTCTGGGCTGTCCTGGGCAAGCTTCTCCACAACTAAACACCATCCCGCTTGGCTTTGATCAGATGCACTCTGCAGCCGCCTAAATACGGTGAATCGATGGAAATGGTCACTTGTTTAGCTGCCAAAGAAGGCTCACTCACGACACTGAGCCGTTCGGAAAAAGTCGGGCGTTTCCCAGTCATCACGGCAAATTATACCAATAATTACTTATACTATGAGTTAGTGTTGACCCTTTTTGTCTTAACAGCTACCCAATTCTTGTGCGCGTTGATGTTATAACACTGTTTCCTGATTTCTTTACCTCTCCCCTAGCCTCAGGACTGCTGGGTAAGGCATTGACCAAACAAATCGCCCAAGTCCACCTAATCAATCCTCGTGATTTTGCCACGGATAAACACCGACGGGTTGACGATGAACCTTATGGGGGTGGGGTGGGGATGTTAATGAAACCCGAACCAATTTTTGCGGCGGTGGAGTCGTTGCCCATATTACCTCGACGAGAGGTGATTTTAATGACGCCCCAAGGACAACCGATGAACCAGCCTCTGTTGGTGGAGTTGGCGACGGGTTATGACCAGATTGTGATTATCTGTGGACATTATGAAGGTGTCGATGAACGAGTCTTACATTTAGTGACGCGAGAGGTATCCTTAGGGGATTTTGTCTTAACCTGCGGTGAAATTCCCGCACTCGCCCTAATTAATGGGGTGGTGAGATTACGTCCTGGAACAGTGGGGAAAGTGGAATCCCTCAAATCAGAGAGTTTTGAAGCCGGATTATTAGACTATCCCCAGTGGACACGCCCTGCTGAATTTCGCGGTTTGCACGTCCCAGATGTTTTATTATCGGGCAATCATCAGGCGATTGACCAGTGGCGCAAAGACCAACAGATTCAGAGAACCCGGAAACGTCGCCCTGATTTATACAACAAATGGGTTAAGCAGGCTGAAAATCCGCCGAGTCCGAGTAATGAAAGGGATAGAGACACAAGCCTGTAGGGGCGGGTTTTACTTCTCAACATTTCCCCCTCATCCCCTAACCCCAACTCCGGTCCGTGGGGAGAAGGGGGATCGGATGCTCTTGCTCCCCTCTCCCGTGCAAAAAAAGCGAAGCATCCTTAATGGGATTTCAGCAACTTGGCTTAACCGATGTAACTTGTTCCCAGGAGAGTTTTGAGCGGTTGGTTAAAGGCGGCGCGATCGCGCTATTTTGGCAATATGACAAGAGATCGCACGTCGGTGCGCCCCTACAGTTCTAAATACCACATTGTCTCTACCCAGTTAAAAAAGGAAACTCTACATTCACATTCCATCGCCGACCATCGTGAAGTAACAAGGTGAGATGAGATGCCATGAACTTAAAGTCTAACGGTTGGTTCTCAAATTCAGTCCATGCCTTGCGGAAATTCTGTCGCTTCAAATCACGAAAAGCAATGGTGACATGAGGAGAAAAGGAGCGATTTTTAGAACGCTCATCAACGATACCTAGGGATTCTTCTAGATATGCCATTAAATCCTGTTGAATCGCGAGCAGTTCTGGAGTCTTCAGAACGTTGACGTAAATAACACGAGGTTTAAACGCCCCAAACCCTTGAAGGGTTATGGAAACGGGTTTTCTGGTTTTAGCAAAACTTTTCAGGGATTCTTCAAGAATAGGTACAGCATCGACTTCCCATTTAAAAGGGGATTGCAGTGTAATATGGGGTGGAGATTTGAGGGCAGCTTTACTCTCATAAACATCAGCACAATGTTGCTTGATCTCCATAATCGAGTCTTGAATAGTTTGAGGAGGAAGTAGGGCGATAAAAAAGAGTTTTTTCATATTAAGCCATAAAAATAGGGTTTCGTCGAGACGGTTTTCGAGATTAAGTCGGTTAGCAAAAATAAACTCAACATTCCACCAGTTATGTAAATAGGGGCTGCTGAATAAGTGCTGTGGTGAGGGGGAGCTGGGGGAGCTGGGGAAGCTGGGGAAGATGAGGAAGATGAGGAAGATGGGGAAGATGGGGAAGATGAGGAAGATGGGGAAGCTGGGGAAGCTGGGGAAGCTGGGGAAGCTGGGGAAGCTGGGGAAGCTGGGGAAGATGGGAGACAAAATTTCTATAGCCCATTGCCCTATTCCCTATTCCCTATTCCCTAACAAATGACAAATGACACTTTGTCAAGATTATAGCTCAGTCAAAAATACTCGAAATCAAATCTAGGTCAAGGTTTTGGCAACTAAGCTTGCCAAAGGTGTGAGACATCTGGTTGAAACTATGACAAAATAATATAATCTTATTTTTGAGTTAGGCTATTCTAGCAAAATGCTCTAAGGTAGAGCGGACAGAAGGCAGAAAAATTCTGAATGAGATGTGAACATTTCCGCCGTTCAAGAAAGTTCTAACCTTTAGGGCAAAAGCTATAGTAAATTGACTCAAAACAATGAATATTTGATGTTTATTAACCCATCAAATCCTTGATCAATTATTTATCTTGAGGAGATCAGACATGACGACACAACCAGATCAAACAGCAGAGGCACGTAACCGCGTGATTGAATCTGCCCGTCGATTAGGGGTTGAACTCAAGGAACAAGAATTGGAACGATGGATGAAGTCCATCACCGAAGCCACAGGAGACAGCGATATTACCGTTGATCAAGATACGGGGGTTTTTGGTCATAAGGTCAGTATGTTAGATTTTGACCCCAAAGATCTAGAGCGTTTTCGCACCATCGGCAGAATAGTAGAATTTGACGATGTTCCTGGTGTTGTCGAAACAGCCTTGGCGCTCTCTGGTTCAGCGGCTCAATCTAAGGTTCAAACTCACCCAGGGGACTGTGACTATTTTGAGCGGGTGAATATTATTGCCCCAACCCAGGCTGAAGCCTGCCAGATTCTCTCCCGAATTATGCGTGAGAAAGCGATCAACAGCCGCTCAGGTGATAATTTTCAATTAGTTGAACTGAAATTTGGTAGCTATCCCCAAGATGTGATCCGCGATGAACATTCCTATCACAAAGGCTCACCTATCTCCTGGTCTCCGGATGAGGTTGTCGCTGGGCAAATTGAAGTGACCGACTTGCAAGGAAATCCAATGACCATCACTTGGGATTCGGTTGCCGATGATCCCGGTTGGTGTAAGCTGGACTGGGTGATTGCTGATCCGGTGCGCCGCCAATTGGCTAACGCCAGCAATATGTTGGATGTCACCTGGGAAGCTCCCGATGGTACAATCACGCCCTTAGACGGCTATCTAGATGGTTATTTCCAAGAGATTTACCTCGATGCTGAATCGGCTCCCATCTTTTCTAAACTGGTGAAACAGGTTTCGACTGATGTCATGGATGATTATGTGACGCAGTTGGAAAAAGAAGTTAAAAAATATTTTAAGCCGGATAATCCCAACTATGGCAAAGCGGCTAAACGGCTGTACAACATCTTCCGGCTGAATGGACAATATGAGGAAGCTGCCTTCCTACGGGAACTGTTTGATGAACCCGCCGCCTTACTGTATCAAGTTCACGCCTTAGTGCGAACGGTGAAAGACGCCATCGACCAAGGTGCGGTGTTTGATATTGATCACATTCTCGATCAAACGGATGAACTGATTCTGTCCGTGATCAAGGTTTTGGAAGGGGAAGAAGAATTAGAAATTACTCGTCATCTCCTGCGTTTATCCCGCTGCATTAGTCGTCAGCAAGAAGGGGTTCCACTGAGTCCCCAAGTCGAGGCAGCACGAGCAGAGGTGATGCAAATTGTCAATAATTTCTTCTACGAAAAGATGATGGCATTACCGACAATTAAATCTTACATTGACGGTCTCCACGCTTAATTTGAACGGCTGCCTATCGTTGTAAGTTGTTTTGCAGAAGATTGCAAAATAATTTTCCCTGTTGTATTGCATCATCGAGAGCAACGTGGGTCAGGGGCATTTCCTCCAACCACTCAGGGGGGAGATTTTTCTTCCCTGACTCACGATAGTTTTGTTTAAGGAATGCCATGGCATAGGAACGGATGTCGAGTGCCGAATGGTTAAAGGGACTATTGCCGACAAACTTAATCAAATACCAGTAGACAAACATAAAGTCAAAGGCAGCCGGATAGCCAACAAAGATGGGTTCACCGGGTAATGCTTTTAGCCAAGCGTGATAGTTCTGCATCACCTGTTCGGGGGGCTGTGGGTTAACTCGGCTGGCTTCCCAGGCGGTGGGTTGTTGTGACCACCATTTCATGGTTTTGGGGTGACCCTTTGCCCCTGGCAAAGTTTCTAGGTTGGTTGTAAAGGTTGCAATTAATTGTTTGTCTGCTTTAAAAGCAGCCGAGGCAATGCTCAACATTGAGTGAGGTCCAGGAATGGGACCATCCGATTCAATATCTGTACTGACGTAGATTTCGATTGTCATCTATTTTCTAACTCATTTCCAACTGGAGTTACAGACATCAAACTAAACCGAATCGGCTGGGGGGCCAGAAGCGGAAACAAGCGTGACCAATAATATTAGGTTGAGGCAAGAATCCCCAAACGTGAGAGTCGTTGCTGTTGTTGCGATTATCTCCCATGACAAATAACTGACCTTCCGGAACTCGCACGGGTGCCATTTGATAGTTGGGGGGTTCAGCAATGTAAACTTCGTCTAGCGGTTCCCCATTAATATAGACTTTGCCATCTTGAATTTGGACGATTTGACCCGGTGTGGCAATGATCCGTTTAATAAAGGCTTGGTCTTTGGTAAACCCCTGCATTTGCAGTTGAGGCGGTGGATCAAAGACAATGATGTCTCCGCTGACTGGGGGTTTGAAGTGGTAAGAGATTTTTTCTACGACCACGCGATCGCCAATGCTCAATGTCGGTATCATCGAGTTTGAGGGAATGTAGCGCGGTTCGGCGATAAAGACTCGAATCAACAGCGCTAGGGCGAGTGCGATCGCAATAATTTGTAGATTTTCTCGGACTTGTTGCCAGAACTTCGCTCTCGGTGATATAGATGGGCTCGATTGTTCTGCTACCGTTGACTGATTCGGTTTGTCCACAGGTATTGAAGTCCCTCCCTTGGCAGACTGATCCGTTACCGTTTTGTTCAAAGTCATATACGTTTGCCTTGAAAATCGCTGGCAGTCACTTTTCTTGCTTCCGCCACAAAACGTTTGCCTTTCAGTCAAGATAACATGCTCTCTCGCTCTTTGAGCGATAGGGATACTGATTCGGCTTGTGTTCACTAGGCGATCGCGTTCCTCAACCCCGTTTCCTCAACCCCGTCAACGGCGATCCTGGAGACTCTCATCCCGTCTTTGTCCAAAGGCATTTGCTAGTTTAACTGGGATTGAGAGTTTATTTTAATCTTAAATGATTTAGTATTATTATCTAATTCTTTACACAATAAATCCTGATATTGTTTTTGCTTTTTGCATTATTGAAATTATTTATTTTAATGAGAACATCATAAAAATAAGCGCTAAATTAACAATAGATTTATCTAAAAATCGCTTTAATTGTAAATGTAAGCATTCTAAGTTATGAGAATTGACGCCATGAACACTAACAAAGTTTCTAAATTCATCGGAAGTGCAGCAGTCGCAGTTAGCTTAATTTCTATGCTGGGTCAGCCAGCCAATGCTGGGCAATTGCATAACGACTGGAACTATGGAATTGATGCCTTCGGTGATGGATCGGGTGGTGCTAAGTATGACATCAAAGGATTAGCCATGAAAGAAACAGCCGATAGTATTTTTGTGGCTCTAACAGGTGGCACACCCTTAGAAGGAAATAAAGACAGAGGAGCGGTTGACAACAATGTTGGATTTGGTGATTTGTTCTTTAATTTTTCTGGAAAAGATTTTACCACAGCGATGAATGATGGTGATCTATTGGGAATTCGCTTTGCTGAAACTAATGATTCTCAAGTCAGTCGTACTGGAGTTTATCAAAATATCACGGCAATGAGCGTAACTCAAGATAACAATGGGTATGGCAGTTTAAAGCAGTACTATAACCACAGTAAGTTTGACAAAATTAATACCAAAGGCACTGACTTACCAGACAAAGCTGATGTATACGATTATCTCTATGGCAGCACTGTTGCCCAGAAGCCAAAGAAAAATAATACCCCAATCCTCAATGTGATTCAATCCGGTAGATTTTTGGGCGATATTGATCTATTAGATGGGACTCAACTCAGTAATGCTGGACTCGATTTTAGTCACTTTGAAGCGAATGACTCTCACACGTTTGGCTTTAGATTTGACCGCGCTTTGCTTTCTAGAAACGGGGGCAGTTTCGTCAGTCATTTATTCTTAGAGTGTGGTAATGATGGTGTGGCACTCAAAGGAGACCTTGAGTCAGTTCCTGAACCCTCTGGTTTGGCTGGAATTGCTGGCATTGGTTTGACCTTTGCTGGTATGGCTTTACGCCGTCGCCAATCACGAGGCTAGCTGCCATTTTTGTAATTGCATCATTGGTAATAACTAGCCAAGAACTCAAGTTCTTGGCTAATAGCTTAAGTCGGTTAAAACCGACTAATGGCTGGGAACATCCCGTTTTGGACAAAGCATTTCTTAAAGTAACGGATTTGTAAGGGTTTCAGCCCCATTCAAAGAGCCAACGTGCCAAATTGGGATGCTCCCTAATGGCTTACCTCATGGAAAAAAAGGCAAAGCATTATTTTGCTTCCCCGAATAACAAAAAGCGAAGCAACATCTGGCTTCCCCGTGCAAAAAAAGCGAAGCAAAATCTGGTCTCCCCCATGGAACAAAAAAAAGCGAAGCATCCTCTGGATTCCCCCATGGAACAAAAAGCGAAGCATCCGCTGGCTTCCCCGTGCCAAAAAAGCGAAGCATCCACTGGCTTCCCCCTTTTTAAGGGGGACGGGAGGGGGATCAAATAGGGGGACGGGAGGGGAATCTCCAAAGGGATGAGGGGGAAAATGCCGAACAGTTTATGTCATTCCTGATGAATTGAGAGAAAAAAATGATGAAAGTCATGGTAGTCGATGATGAAAAAGATGTTTTGTTGTTGTTTCGACAGCGATTTAGAAAAGAGATTAGACAAGGCAAGATTGAATTTCACTTTGCCTTTTCAGCCAAGGAAGCCCTCTACTATCTAGAAATGGAAAGTAAAAAAGAAAATTGTATTGTCTTGATTCTATCCGATATTAATATGCCAGAGATAAATGGCTTGGATTTACTTAAAACCATCAAAGCCAATTTTCCCAATTTAAAAGTTTTTATGATTACGGCTTACGGCGACGACGAAAACTATCGCCTTTCCCAAGAATACGGAGCCGATGATTATATTCATAAACCCGTTGACTTTGACCAACTCAAAGAAAAAATCTTTAATTTATCCACAACTTAGCCGACTAGAAAGCAATGCCAGCAAAAATACTGGTTGTCGATGATGAACTCGACATAGAACCCCTAATCCGTCAAAAATTTAGAAAAAAGATTCGGCGCAAAGAACTCCAGTTTAGTTTTGCCTGTAATGGTGTGGACGCCCTAGAAAAGCTACAGGCTGACTCTGAAATTGATATGGTTTTAACCGATATTAATATGCCCAAAATGGACGGGTTAGCCTTGCTGATGAAACTGGCGGCGGACTATCCAGGGATTAAAACAGTCATCCTGTCCGCTTATGGGGATATGAACAATATTCGAGCAGCGATGAACTTAGGAGCATTTGACTTTCTCACCAAACCGATTGATTTTCAAGACTTAGAAATTACCACGTACAAAACCCTAAACCATGTCCAGCAAATCAAACAAGCGTTAGCCCAAGAAAACTATCTCAAGCGGTTAGAAACTGAAAACCTCCGCCTCAGTACCGAACTCGATATTACCCGACGACTGCAACAGATGCTGTTGCCCACAGAGACAGAACTGGGTCAAATTCAGGGACTCGATATCGCTGGGTATATGCAACCCGCCGATGAAATCGGGGGAGACTATTACGACGTACTGCAACACAATGGCAGGGTGAAAATTGGCATCGGCGATATCACGGGTCATGGATTAGCCAGTGGTGTCCTGATGCTGATGGTACAAACGGCGGTGCGGACATTGCTGGTGAATAATGAGACAAACACCGTTAACTTTTTCAGTACCCTCAACCAAACGATTTACCACAACCTACAACGGATGCGCTGCGACAAGAACTTAAGCCTCGTCTTAATTGACTATCATCAGGGGACTCTGACGGTGAGTGGACAACATGAACAAATGATTGTGCTACGCTCCAATGGTACGGTTGAGCGAATTGATACGATTGATTTAGGCTTCCCGATTGGTTTGGCAGAGGCGATTGCCGACTTTGTAGCGGAAGCGACTGTACAGTTGTATCCCGGTGATGGAGTTGTCCTCTATACCGATGGGATTACTGAAGCCGAAGATATCAATGGGGTGCAATATGGACTAGAACGGCTGTGTCAAGTTTTAAGCAACAACTGGCACAAGTCAGCCCACGAGATTAAACAGGCAGTGATTGACCAAGTGTGGCAGCATATTGGAAACCAGAAAGTTCATGATGATATCACCTTACTTATTCTTAAGCAGCAGTGATTGGGTATTGGTCTTTTGTCTTGGGTTGAAAAATTATTACACTCCGTTGGGGGCGGGTTTAATCACATTAGGGTGAACAGCAAACGTTAATGGTTAAACCCGCCCCTACATCCTGCTCCCAGACGCGCCATGGCGCGTCTCTACAGTCCATCCTTATCAGGCAAAAACAATGCCAGCAAAAATACTGGTTGTCGATGATGAACCTGATTTAAAACTCCTAATCCGCCAGAAGTTTAGAAAAAAAATTCGGCGTCAGGAACTCCTGTTTATTTTCGCCCAGAATGGTGTAGATGCTTTGGAAAAACTGCACGCCCAACCGGATATTGATATGGTTTTAACCGATATCAATATGCCCGAAATGGATGGGTTAACCTTACTGACACACCTCGCCCAAGATTATCCCACCACTAAAGCTGTGATTCTTTCTGCCTATGGGGATATGGAAAATATCCGCAAAGCCATGAATTTGGGGGCGTTTGATTTCCTGACTAAACCCATTGATTTCCAAGATTTAGACATTACCACCCATAAAACCCTAAACCATGTGCAACAGCTCAAAGCCGCGCAACAGCAGGAGTATTTGGCACAACGGGCGCAAGCCGACTTATTAGAAAATCTACGCCAAGAAGTAATTGAGCGCAAGCGCATCCAAGAGGCATTACGGGCGAGTGAGAGACAGTTGGCACAATTTCTAGAAGCTGTACCCGTAGGCTTATTTGTCGTTGATACTGAGGGTCAATCCCACTATGCGAACCAACGGGCGCAACAACTTGTCGGAAAAGGGATGATACCGGGTACAACGGTTGAAGAGTTATCCCAAGTTTATCAAATCTACGTCGCGGGAACCCATCAACTCTACCCCACCGAGGAAAACCCCATCGTACGAGCCTTACGGGGGGAACAAGTCACCGTGGATAATCTGGAAATTCATCGTGGGGATCAAGTGATTCCCTTGGAAGTCTGGGCAACTCCCATCTATAATCAACAGGGTGAAATTGTTTATGCGATCGCGGCTTTTCAAGATATCAGTCTCCACAAGCAAGCTGAAGCGGAACGGCTTCAGTTTACCCAAACCTTAGAACAACAGAATGCGGCGTTGCAGCGCCTAGACCAACTCAAAGATGAGTTTTTAGCCAATACCTCCCACGAACTACGGACTCCCCTGAATGGCATTATTGGTATTACTGAATCCCTCATCGATGGGGCGGCGGGTTCCCTATCTCCCGTGCAAATCGCGAATCTGGCAATGGTTGTTTCCAGTGGGAAGCGCCTGCAAAGTCTAATTAATGATATTTTGGATTTCGCCAAACTGAAAAACCACGATATCGAATTACACCGCAAATCGGTGGACTTTCGCCAAATAACGGAAGTGGTAATTACCCTATCTCGCCCCCTGATTAGGGGCAAATCTATCGACTTAAACAATGAAATACCCGCAGATTTTTCTGGCATTGATGGCGACGAAAATCGGTTACAACAAATCATGTACAATCTGGTGGGAAATGCAATTAAGTTTACCGAATCAGGTTCCATTACCGTGTCAGCCACCCAGCAACAAAACATGGCAGAAGTAACGGTGGCAGATACGGGAATTGGTATTTCCCCGAATAAATTCGAGGATATTTTTAAATCCTTTGAGCAACTTAACGCCTCGGTTTCCCATTCCTCCAGGGGGACAGGATTAGGATTAAGTATTACCAAACAACTGATTGAACTTCACGGCGGTAGGATTCGCGTTGAGTCAGAAGTCGGTCAAGGTTCGCGATTTATTTTCACGCTTCCTCTCAGTTTCCAAGCGATTGCATCTTCATCAGAATATAGAACGGACATCACCAAAGTGCGGGACTATAGTAATCCTTTTCCCAGTGAACCGTTGCCCCTAATGTCTAAAACGGGCGAGTTCACGATTTTGGTGGTGGACGATGAACCGATTAATTTGCAGGTGGTGACTAATCACTTATCTGTACAGAATTATGCCATTGTTCAAGCCACCAGTGGGATAGAAGCTTTAGCCAAAATTGAGCAAGGATTTAAACCGGATCTGGTAATTCTAGATATTATGATGCCCAAAATGTCAGGCTACGAAGTCTGCCAAAAAATTCGCGAACGCTTCCCAGCCACTGAAGTACCAATTATTATGTTGACGGCGAAGGAACAAGTCTCAGATTTAGTGGAAGGGTTGAGTCTGGGAGCGAATGATTATTTAACTAAACCGATTTCTAAGCATGAATTGATTGCCCGGATTAAAACCCATCTTTATCTGGCGAAAATCAACAGTGCTTATGGGCGCTTTGTCCCCCAGGAATTTCTCCGCTTTTTGGGTTATGAAAGCATTGTGGATGTGCGCTTGGGAGATCAGGTGCAGCAGGATATGTCGATTATGTTTGCGGATATTCGTAACTTTACGACTCTATCAGAAAGTATGTCTCCCCAGGAGAATTTTAACTTTCTCAATTCTTATTTAAAACAAGTGGGACCGATTATCCGTAAGCATCAGGGGTTTATTGATAAATACATTGGCGATGCAATCATGGCACTGTTTCCCCAGACTGCTGATGATGGCTTAAAAGCGGCGATTGAAATCCAAAAACAAGTGACACGCTATAACCGCGATCGCGAAAAAGCAGGGTATCCTTCAATTACTATTGGAATTGGCTTACATACAGGCAGTTTAATGCTAGGAACCATTGGTGAACAGCAGCGCATGGAAACTACAGTAATTTCTGATACGGTTAACCTAGCGTCACGCTTAGAAGATTTGACCAAAGTTTACGGGGCATCAATTTTAATTAGTGGTTATACGTTGTTTTGTTTAGAGGATCAAAGTCAGTATCATTATCGATTTATCGGTCAGGTGCAGGTTAAAGGCAAAAAACAATTGGTTCCAGTCTTTGAAGTTTTTGATGCAGAACCGGAGTATATCATTCAATTAAAAGAAAATACTAAAACTACATTTGAAGCAGGAATCGTTAATTTTAATCAAAATAAAATTGATGTAGCCTTGAGAATATTTGAACATATTATAGCAATTAATTGGCGCGATAGAGCGGCGCTTAATTACATTAAACTTTGTAAAATGACACGATCCCAATAGCGTTAAGTAGAGGGCTTGCTTTTCCCGGCATCTGGCTGAATTAGGAAGTGTAGGGGCGGATTTAGGGACTGTAGGGGCGGGTTTAGGGACTGTAGGGGCGGGTTTAGGGACTGTAGGGGCGGGTTTAGGGACAATTGTAGGGGCGGGTTTAGGGACAATTGTAGGGGCGGGTTTAGGGACTATTGTCAGCTATTGCTGAAATAACGGAACAACAAAACCCGCCCTACCTCACCAATACAGCAGTTTGCTCTGCTATGCGGTACATTGTCGATCCCCCTAAATCCCCCTTAAAAAGGGGGACTTTGATCTACTGTACTTTATTACAGCGCAAAGAGCTGTAACAGAACAACAAAACCCGCCCTCTTCACCAATAACGGAACAACAAAACCCGCCTTTATGTATAATCTAATCTCAACCGTTAACTTTAACTGTGTCCACCCACTTAAAAGAAACAGAAAACCGATTTCCACCTTATAGCGGAATCAGTTCTGAAAAATTAACCAACAGTTGTTCATCGGTTAATTCATCACCAAATTGAGCCGGAGAAAAGTGAACTTGGATCGCTCGCAAGCGTCCCTGGTAATGGAGATTAATTAAGGTTTTTAGCCCCTCTTCTAGTGCCTCTATATCTGCCAAATTGGTTTCCAATTCCGGCACTTCCCCCTCAACCGCCACAGTAATCATCACAATTAAATTACGAGTGACGGGCAAAGATAGCGGTTCATTCTCCGATGGACACCCGTTGAAGTCAGGCTCACTCAAATACCGTTGAGCCGAGTCAGTAAATAACTCACTCACAAAATCTCCCGCCTCCCCTTCATCCCAAAACACATCCCCTTCATTCGCCGCCGATTGCCAATAGGTATTGTACTGTAAGAGATTCTGGCAAATATCCACCAGTCCTTCACCGAGAACGCCTAAGTCTCCGTCGGATGCAACCGCATCTCGTGCCGCCCGATTAAGAACTCCCAATAACGGTGCGACTTCTGTCCCGCTTAAATGCACAAACAACCGACAGACAACAAGTCGGGTTTTGCCACTCATTTTATTGAAGCGATCGCGCCAAGAACTCATAAATTGCTCCTCTACTGGCTCCACAAGAAATAACAGGTCACTTATATCGATTAAAATCGTAACATAAACTGCCCAATTCTTCAGTTTATAACTTATTATTTATTAAGTCTCTTTTATGTTAACGCTATGACACCGAGTCTACTCTTTACCATCGCGAATCTCTTCGTTTTACCCTTCTGGCTACTGATGATTTTGCTTCCCAACTGGGGGATTACTCGAAAAGTGATGGAATCCTATCTGCCGTTTGTCCCATTAGCGGGGTTGTACATCTACTTTTTCGCCAACAGCATAACACCAGAATCTGCTCAAGCCTTATCCAATCCCCAGCTTGCTGATATTGCCCGCTTCTTTGGGGACGAAATCATCGCCGCCGCCGGATGGACTCACTTTTTAGTCTTGGATTTGTTTGTGGGGCGGTGGATTTACTGGGAAGGGCAACGGACTGGGTTGTGGACTATTCATTCTCTGGTTCTCTGTTTATTTGCTGGACCCATTGGATTGTTGTCTCATATTTTGACAGTTTGGATTACCCAGAAATTTTCGGCGGATTCTGAAACAGAATCGACGACTGCCTCAACGCCTAGTTCATAGATTAAGTAGTCGTACATCAATAAGATTAACTGTATTAAGTTTCATGAAAATGTCCAATCGGTGCGCTTTCAGCGATCGCTGACTTTTGCAAAAGTTGCCCCAGCGCACCGTTTACTTTTGTCGGACTACTTCAGAGAGACCTGATCCCTTCAGAGAGACCTAATCCCATTTTCATTGCATCATGCAATTAATGAGGTGATGAAGAGATGAGGGAAACGGAGCCATGAAGCGAATGATAGGTGGCATGCTTTCTTGAAATTCGTGTTTGGTGTGGGTCAAGCTCAAGCCGCCCAAGTGACGATTGATGATTTTAACACGTTTGATCAAAGTGTCGAAGTCCTGGGTAGTCCTGGTACTATGGCGATGAACGCTATGATGAATGGAGACAACAACATAATTGGTGAAGAGCGCAAGATCAAATTAACAATAGATGAGAATGAGTTTGACGACCCGGATCTGGGTGCGATTGTAAGCATAGTAGACGGTTTTGCAACTATTAGTAACGATGCTGGAATTGAAAGTACGGCGGTGTTTACATGGGATGGAACCGACACCCGTCCTCTGAATGCTGATCTAACTGGGGGAGGTATGAATCAGTTCTTCCGTTTGGATATTAACAGTGTCGATTTGACGGCAAAGCTAGCATTAGACGTAACAGACAATGACGGTGAGATGGCAAGCCTGACGAAGACCGGACTCAGTGAAGGGATAAGTAACGTACTGGTTTTCTTGTCCTTAAGTTCTCCCATCTTCACTATAAGTTGCCCTAGCGCCAAAAACCGCGATCGCGACACCTCCTAAGAGAACGGTTGCACCCACTAGCACAAAGCGTCCGGGGAGTTCCTGAAACACGAGATACCCCAAAAAACTAGAGACAACAGGTTCCCATAAAATCGCTAGGGTAACTAGGGTGGGAGAAATCCAGCGCACTGCCCAGTTAAAGCTAGTATGCCCGATCAATTGAGGCAATACCGCCATAAGTAAAATATAAAGGTAAACGGCACGAGGATAGCCAAGGTAGCCAACACCAAAGATTAAGGGTAAGGGCAACAAAACCAATGCGCCAGTGCTATAGGCGATGGCTATATAACTACCAATTCCCAAACCACGCCGCTGTGCTTCTCGACCTAACAATAAATACAAACTGACGATTACAGCACCAATTAAGGCAAGACTATTGCCCAAGGCGGGATTATGGTTAACGTTAACCGTTTCTTGATCCCCTAATGCAATGAGGACACCGCCGATAAAGGCAATACCAATTCCCAGTAGGGTTAACCGAGAAGGTTTTTCCTTAAACCATAGCCAAGATAGCAAAGCTACCCAGATTGGGTTGGTGGTGACTAGAGTTGTAGAAGCGGCAATTGAAGTGAAGGATAGAGACGTAATCCAGGCGGCAAAATGCAGGGCAAGACAAATCCCAGCCCCCACAGCATAATGGAAGGCACCGGGACTAAGCTTATGCGATCGCAGGTTTCGCCAAGCGGGTACTATTAATAAAGATGCCAGGGTTAGGCGAGAAGCCGACAGAAACAGGCTAAATCCAACGCCACTCAACCCAGCCGCCGTATTCGCTAAGCGAATAAAAATGGCGGCACTAGAAACTGCCAAGACACCAGCGACTAACACCAGTCCCACCTGCCACGGTAACGGTTGCTTGGACGTTTTCACAATTTGATGCTCCCGATTCCATACTTGGAGTTTAGACCAAGAGTGACGCTTTTTTGGCATCTATGGAAAGAAGCAGAAGGTGTCAGGACAGCAGGTTTATTGTGGATGGTTCAGCCGTTCACTATGTCCTAACCTTAATAGCACTGAAATAAGCCGTTTTGGATCGCTGCAACCGTTGATATACCGTAGGGTGGGCATTGCCCACCAACCTTAAGTCAGTGCCATTCGTCCTAACCTCAATGGCACATTCATTAAACATTTTGGTATCGCCGAAACCCCTGATACACCGTAGGGTGGGCATTGCCCACCAGAATAAGCTGTTCGGCATTTAAACCTTAATATCAATAATGGCGAAATCCTTGTAGTGCGTTTAGCGAAGCCATGCCGCAGGCTTTGCATCTTGCTCGCTACCCATTCCTAAACTTGTGTTATACCGTTGAATGAGTGTGAGTAATCTATCTGAACTCAAGTGACAAGCGACGTTTATCGGCATAAGCAAAAGCTCTTTGATCGGTGGGCACCAAACTACGACCTGCTGTTTACCACGATTTTCTACCACGTCGTCGCACTTTTTCTGGGGTGAGTTGGGAAGCGAAAACGGGGTATTGTCGCGCTATCCGGGTGGGCAATCATATTTATGTGTCAGGAACGGCACCGATTGCACCCGATGGCGAAGTGTTTGCCCCTGGCGATGCTTATGCTCAAACTCGCTACTGTTTGCAAAAAATTCGCCAAGCTTTGCAAGATTTAGGGGCAGATTGTCAAAATGTCGTCCGAACTCGCCTTTATGTCACCGATATTAGCCGTAGTGCTGAGTACGCTAAAGCGCATCATGAGTTTTTTGCCGAACATCCACCTGCGAATACGATGGTTGGCATTCAGGCGTTAGTTGATCCCCAGATGCTGGTGGAAGTTGAGGTGGACGCGGTTTGCCCAGCTTAGGAAGAATGGTACTGACTTAAGGGTGGTGGGCAATGCCCACCCTACGGTGTATCTTTTATCCCTTAGCAGATGAAAGCCTGTTGCCTGTTGCCTGTTGCCTGTTGCCTTATCTCTACTTATAAAGGAAGTAGTTAACCCGGATTTGGGATTAAATCAGGGATTGAGCACAGGATATGAGAAAATTCAACAAGCAGTCGGATTGTCCGAGCTTAGATTTATGTCCCACGAGTCCTCAGAACAACTCAGTCTCTTTGACCAGTCAGGGCTGACATCTTCTACCCCTAATGACTTCAAACCGGAGTTAATTCCGACGGATGCCAAGGTTCCGATTCCTCCTGGCACTTATGACTCCATGGAGTCTTTGGCGGATCATTGTAATAATTGTCAGCGCTGTGAATTAGCCGCCACTCGCACCCATGCTGTAGTGGGGCGGGGTAATGTTCATGCTCCGATTATGATCATTGGGGAAGCCCCTGGTCAAAATGAAGACGAACAAGGTTTACCGTTTATCGGGAGAGCCGGACAATTGCTGGAGAAGATTCTCGCCGCCGTCAAACTCGATAGTGAACGGGATGTCTATATCTGTAATATGAATAAATGCCGCCCTCCCGGTAATCGAGTACCGACTCCTGATGAAGTTGCAGCTTGTAAACCGTATTTATTAGAACAAATTCGCTTAGTTGATCCTAAGATTATCCTGCTAACAGGT
This sequence comes from Coleofasciculus sp. D1-CHI-01, assembly GCF_040218875.1. Lineage (NCBI taxonomy): Bacteria > Bacillati > Cyanobacteriota > Cyanophyceae > Coleofasciculales > Coleofasciculaceae > Coleofasciculus > Coleofasciculus sp. D1-CHI-01. The sequence goes on along the minus strand of NZ_JAVJQP010000023.1, from coordinate 4,495 downwards.
GCAACGGCTGTCAAAGGATTAACGGGTGAAAAGCGTGGCATTACTAAAATTCGTGGCACTTGGATGGAATGGGAAGGACGACTGTGTATGCCAATCTTCCATCCCGCCTACCTATTGCGGAATCCGTCACGAGAGCAGGGTAAGCCAAAGTGGTTTATGTGGCAAGATATCCAGACAGTGCGTGCCAAATTAGATGAACTGCAATCCTAAAATGTCGTTTTTTGTTTTGGGAGATTCTCGCCTAGAATTTCATGCACTTTAGAAACAAGCAAAAGAACTCACCAATCCCTGAAGTTAATCTGATTCCTTTAATGGATGTGATGATGTCAGTGCTAACATTTTTTATTATCACATCAATGAGCTATACAGGTCAGCGCTTAGGGGATATTAATTTGCCTGGTTTACCGGGTACTGGAACCGCTAGTGGTGAGTCAAATACTAGAAACACTCTGGTTATTGGCTTAAATCGCCAAGGCGAGATTTTAGTGGATAATCAAGTGATTACCGTTAACCAGATGTCTGAAACAATCCAGTCATACCTAGAGCAAAATCAAAATGCTACAGTTGTTTTAAAGGCAGACCGAGACTTACCTTATGAAGATGTACAAAAACTGTTAAAAGAAATGACAATAATTGGTGGCGATCGCGTCTCTCTTGCTATTGAACGTCGTTAAAACAATTTACATAATAACAACCTGTAGGGGCGATCTGCCTACCATTAGTGTCAACTTAAGCTCAACCCCTCTCCCACGCCAGCCCTCACCCCCAGCCCCTCGCACTTGCAACAAATTAACGTATCGCGAGTTTCAATCCCTGATAGGGATTCAGGGGAATTCCGAGTGGTTGGACTGAAAAAGGGAAAGCTATTTCAAGTGTTGTTTCAATCCCTGATACACCAAGCGATTCAGCCATTTTTCTAGAGCCGCCTCAAAAAACACCTACACATCAGCGCTATTGGCAAACTTGATACGCTCACCCATCTGCCAGTAGCGACCGACCTCTCCATCTTAGTACACCAAGTCATCGATTTATCTCTCCCAATATCTCAAAAAATCCCTAAAATGTCGCATTTTACCAAATAGGTGGGAACACTCTAGCTAAATCCAGTAGGATTTGTCCTGCACTTGATCACCGATAGGCTATGGCAAGACGTTCGCTCAAAGCATCTACAGAAGGCATCCAAAAAGCCAAACAAGCGTTCCTGCGTAAGGGATGGACACAGGAATACTTAGCCGGAGAAGTGGGTTTAGAAACTCGTCAGCCGATTTGGAAATTTTTTAAGGGGAAACCTGTTGATCATCACGTTTTTATTGAAATTTGCTTTCGTCTCGATCTGGATCTCGACGAAATAGCGGCGTTACCGTTAACAGCTAAACCCCATTCAAAACAGAATGTTCAAACGATTGACAATGATATTAATACACTCGTCAATCAAGTGCGACAAAAGCATCATGATAAACTGCACCATCAATGTGGAACCCTACGTCTATTAGATATTACCCGACCGATTGATTTAGATGAACTCTATGTCGATGTTAATATCCTCGAAGAAATTAGCAGTCAACGATGGCTCGATCTCAACGATTTACAAGGCGGCAAATCAGAAGACTTTGATCGCTTGGGCTTAGGCAATGTTCGGCTGGAAGGGCTTGCCGGACTCAAAGCCGTGGAACGATATGGCAAATTAATGGTATTAGGAAAACCTGGTGCCGGGAAAACCACATTTTTACAATATCTGGCGATTCAATGTAATACGGGTAAATTTAAACCCGAACAGGTTCCCATTTTTATCCGCCTGAAAAACTTTGCTGAAGATGCTTGTTGTGAAAATAATGGGAATCTTTTTAACTATATTACCCAAGAATTTGAGCGTTGCGATGTAACAGCTCAAGAGCTGGAAACGGTTTTAAATCAAGGCAGAGCATTGCTACTATTGGATGGCTTGGATGAAGTGCCAGACGCCATGAGTGATGCAGTTATTCGCCAGATTCGCCAGCTAGCTGACCACTATTATAAAAATCAGATTATTATTACCTGTCGGATTGCCGCTAAAGAATACAGGTTTCCCGGCTTTACTGAGGTAGAACTGGCTGACTTCAAACGCCCTCAAATTGAACAATTTGTCAAAAACTGGTTTATCGCCGTTGCCCGGAATAAACCTGCATCAGGATTAAAAAAGGCGGCGCTATTTCTGGAACAGTTAGAAAGTCCCGAAAATCAACCGATTCGAGAACTGGCAACGACGCCCGTCCTGTTAAATCTGAGTTGTTTAGTCTTTCAAACTAAGACAGAATTCCCAAAAAAACGCTGTGATCTCTACAAACAAGGACTTGATCTGCTACTGATTCGCTGGGACGAAGCCAGAGGGATTAAACGAGATGATATTTATCGTAATTTATCTTTGTCCCATAAGCTACAATTGCTGAGTCAGATAGCTGCCATAACATTTGAGCAAGGGGATTATTTCTTTACCGAAAGCACCCTCGTCCACCTAATTGGCGACTATTTACAGCAACAGTTAGGCGATCGCCTGGATCTGGCTACCCTAGAATTAGATAGTGCGGCGGTGTTGAAATCCATCGAGGCGCAGCATGGGTTATTAGTTGAACGGGCGAGGGGAATTTATTCGTTTTCTCATTTAACCTTTCAAGAGTATTTTACCGCAAAGGCAATTGTCGCTGATGCCGAAACCTCTATTCCCCAGTTATTGTCCCATTTCACCGAAAAACGCTGGCGGGAAGTGATTTTACTCACCGCCCAGATGTTACCCCATGCTGATGGTATGGTACAGTGCCTCAAGCAACAGATTGATGCTTTAGTTGTGGCAGAGGTAGAGAAGCCAGACAAAAATGAGCGATCGCACGCCAAATTGCCCCCTGCTGAAACCCCCTCCCACACGTTACCAGGGCTACTTGACTGGATGCGACAAAAATCCCTGACTGTCACCACCCCCTACAAATCGGCGGCTGTTCGTGCCTTTTACTTAACCCTTGCCTTACCCCCTACCCATCGACTCGCGGGTGACTCGACATTAGCCTTAGCCATTGATCCCAGACTCGCAGGTGAATTCGCTGGGGATCTCGCCTTAGATTTAGCCTTAACTCAAGCATTAGCCGTTGCGATCGCGCTGACTCCTGATCGGATTGATGATCGACTCAATGCCTTACACCTTGCCCTTGAACTCGACTATCTAACCCAGGGGAAACCAATTAGTACCGCACTCCGGCAATTGAAACAGCAATTGCCTAACTGCCAAGACGATAAAGATAAGATTCAGCAGTGGTGGCGTCAGCATGGTCAAGAGTGGGTAGCGCAGTTGCGATCGGTAATGATTGACCATCGAAATATAGGGTATGAATGGCACTTGGGTGCGCTATGGCAAAAACGGTTTGATTCCTATGATTATGCCAATCGGTTAATCGTAGACTGTCTCAAGAGTAATTGTCAGCTCACAGCTACTGTAAGACAAGAGATTGAGACAACGTTATTATAGGGATTGCTGAAATAAGTTGTCCAACACGCCCAATCACCCTGAGTCGATGGATAGGTGATATAGTCTAAGCAGCAAAAATACTTAGTTAAACAAGAACCTATGACTTTTTTGCAACTTGCCGTCATTACCTGTCTCGCCTTTGTGTTGATCAAATTTACCGCCTCTGTCTTTGGCTATGGCAATAATCGCTTCTTGAATAGCTTGGTTACAGCCATCCTCGCTATTTTTGTCACCTTTGAACTGGTGAAGCTGCTACAGGCAGTCTTCATTAAACTAGGATAGGGCGGTTAAAACCGCATCTACACAAACAAAACCTGCCTTCGCAGGTTTCTAAATTGTGACGTCCTCCTACACGATCCCCTACAGGTACAGTATAGGCGTCCTTTGTCGCCGTTTTAGAACCCACATTCGGCAGATATTTAAACGAGATTCATAGCGATGAATTCGAACAAACACAAGCCTACGATGCTGTAGGGGCGACCCGCCTGCATCAATGAACACTACCCATCCACTCAATTGTATCGGGTCGCCCTTTACTTAAATGGCGCATGAATTCCAAACCCGACCCGCGATCGCATCCGACCCAACCCCGATAGAAGTAAGGATATACCATAAAACAATATCCCCTTTTCGACAAGCCAATGGTGAAGCAGTTTTGGCGCTGGCTGATGCGGCTAATTCAGCCCCTATTACCCCCAGGGGATTTTCATTTTCAAAAAATATACCAAAATAAAAGCAAAATCTTTGCTGATCAAAACCGTTTTTTTGCGAGTTTTAATTCTCTCTATTCAAAAATATTTTTAAGCCCAACTCTTTTTTCTGGATTAAATACAGATACTGTTCGAGTTACTTGGCGGCTATGACTTACATCCTTTTTTTCATATTCGCTTACTGGACTTTCTATTTCCGTTAACTCCTTAAGACGATTATACAATTTTATTTGATTCCTTTTTACCGTAATCAAATAATCATTTTGAGTTTCAATTATTGTGCGAGTAGTTT
>NZ_JAVJQP010000018.1:0-9584 GCF_040218875.1 Coleofasciculus sp. D1-CHI-01 | reverse complement strand
TGCAGTAGTTATTGATGGAGTCAAACAGATAGTTAACTTGACGGACGAACGTCAATTTATTTTGAACTTCTTGCCCTCCTCTTGTCAAAAATATTATCTGTGATTTTTTCGTGACTCACCTTTGTGGCAATTTGGGAATTTTTGGATCAGGTATAAATCTGTGTAAGGAGAGTAGATACTCCTAAATTTAGGCTGCTCAAAAAAACTCTCAAGAGTCCCAAAAACAATTACTGTTTCTTGAGAAGATATTCAAGTGTTTAATTTTTCAGACTTTTTCCCTTGATTGGATATGTAGTTTATTGTACTTCAAATTGAAGTGCGGAGTCTAGGTTCATAAACATCCTCATCCCAGAGACTGGGCAGCCTTTACACTGATTGGAGAAGCCGAATAACCCATTATTCCTAATTCTTGCTCCATGCTACCCGTTAACCAAGCCGAATCCATTATCTTAGATCTCGTCCACCCCTTAGACTCCCAGTTAGACAGCGAAAGTATCGACCTATCCGCCGCCACAGGTCGCATTTTGGCGTCTCCTGTAACCAGTCAATTGGATTTTCCTCACTGGGATAATTCTGCGATGGATGGTTATGCAGTACGCTATGCGGATGTGCAGTCGGCGAATGAACAACAACCAATACGTTTAGAACTCGTCGAAGAGATTCCCGCCGGCTATCAACCGCAAAAAACCATTGCACCCGGACAAGCGGCGCGTATCTTCACGGGTGCATGTATGCCCCAGGGCGCTGATACGGTGGTGATGCAGGAACATACACAGCGCCAGGATAACCAGGTTTTAATCTTACAAGCCCCGAAACCGCAAGGTTTTGTGCGTCATCAGGCATCATTTTACCGTGCTGGAGACCCCCTCTTAGAATCAGGAATTCAACTGGGTGCGCCAGAAATTGCCGTCCTCGCCGCCGCCCAATGTACGGAACTCACCGTCTATCGCCGTCCCAAAGTCGCGATTCTCTCCACCGGAAATGAACTGGTTACGCCGTACCAACCCTTGCAACCGGGTCAAATTGTCGATTCTAACCAATACGCCTTAGCCGCTTGGGTGACTCTCTGTGGCGGAATCCCTAAGGTACAGGGGATTGTCCGCGATAAACCGGACGCCCTGAAGCAAGCCATTGCCCAAGCTATTCTAGCCGCCGATATTGTTCTGTCTACAGGTGGCGTCTCTGTGGGCGAGTATGACTATGTAGATGAAATTTTAGCCCAACTGAATGCGGAGATTCACATCCGTTCGGTTGCGATTAAACCGGGTAAACCCTTAACCGTGGCGACGTTTCCGCCTCCGAGTCAGAGGAATAAAAAAGGCTCATCGCATCCAGTCTTATATTTTGGTCTACCCGGAAATCCAGTATCCGCGTTAGTCAGTTGTTGGCGATTTGTGCAACCTGTGATGAAAAAGCTTTCTGGGTTACCAATGCAACGATGGAAGCCCAGATTTATCAACGCCATCTCTCGTAGCGAACTCAAATCCGATGGGCGTCGAGAATCCTATTTGTGGGGTCAGCTTCAATTAGTTGAGGGGAACTACGAATTCAAGTTGGCGGGTGGTAGTCACAGTTCGGGTAATTTAATTAACTTAGCCCAAACTACGGGTCTTGCGGTCGTACCCGTTGGTCAAACCTTGATTCCAGCCGGAGAAACGGTGCAAGTTTTGTCGGTGGGCTTTTAAGAGGAAACATCCTTTAAGATGGGGCGGTTGTAGACGCGGAGCGGCTTTCCGTAGGGTAACCGCAGCTATACAAACAAAACCCGCCTGCGCGGGTTTACATTCTTTTTAACCAGTTATCACCCAAGCGTAACGCACCAACCAAGGTGGTGCGTTACGGCGCATGAGTGTTCTGTGGAAAATAAAAGTGAATAAAAAACTATGCGCCTAACGCACCCTACTGCCGTGACCCAGCTAATTTGGTGCAATAGATTGGGTTCGTAGTGAGGGAACCTCAGCCTTCTCCAGATAGGCGTTAGAGAACTAAAGTTCTCACTACAAACAAAGTCCTATTTTAGGTGGGTCACGCCACTACACAAGTGCTAATTTATTTGCTCCATTGGATGACGTTTTTTTGGGTTAAGAATAAATCCTGTCCAGCTTGAGGGTGAAATTGTAACATAAGGAAACGTTGATGAGGTTGAATGCCAATGACAGGCTGACTCAAAACCGCTCCAAAAATAACTAGGTTTAATACTAGGCCAGCCTGAGTATTCATAGATAACTTTCTGACTCAACTCTAATCGCTTACATTGAGTTCAGAATAGTTGGCAGAACTTTCCTTAAGCCAACTGAGCGCTCTAGAGGCTGGATGGTTTTGAATATCTTGAATGAACAGTTAGGGGAAGGTGTCAGACTTAGGGGATTCCCCTAACTTTTTAAATATTAAACAGCCTTTAATTTAAACCCAAGGCTGAAAGCTGAAGTCGGTTAAAGCTGACTGGATAAGATGAAAAATCCTTCAGCTACCCAATCAATCTGTGCGCGACACCATCACAGGTTCTTGATAAAGGGGTACAGTAAATGTCACAGTTGAGCCTAAGTTTTCCCCCATGCTGAAGAAATGTACGACACCGCCCATGGTTTCCACTAGCTTTTGGGAAATGGCTAACCCTAACCCGGTTCCCCCGTAAGGACGATTGAGTCCACCATGCACCTGGCTAAAGGATTGGAAGAGTTTGTCTTGCTTATCCAAGGAAACCCCAATTCCTGTATCCGCTACCCGCACTTTCACATGTCCAGGAAATTCCTGTCCTTGAAAATGGACTTTCTTGCGAATGACTTCGGCGCTGATGGTAATTCCCCCTTCATCGGTGAATTTAATCGCATTCCCCACCAGGTTTAGCATCACCTGTAGCAACCGTTGATAGTTCCCATACATAACAATGCCATCGTAAACGGCGGGAATTTCCAGGGTGAAGCTCAAATTCTTGTGATGGGCTTGCTGCGCGGTAAAATCATAGACTTTATTGAACAGATACTCTAACTCAACTGGACTAAACTCCAGCTCCATTTTTCCGGCTTCAATCTTGGCGATATCTAAGATATCGTTGATGATGTTGAGCAGATGTAAGGCGCTATTATGGGCTTCCTGGATAAACTCGCGCTGTTCTTCGGGGTCATCCGCCATCCCTTCCAGAATCAGCTTGAGAAAGCCAATCATTCCATTTAGGGGCGTCCGCAATTCGTGAGACGTGCTGGCAAGAAATTCACTCTTGAGGCGGGACACTTCCTCGGCTTGTTCTCTAGCTAGTTCCAGTTCTTTATAGAGCGTACCATGCGCGATCGCGGTTCCCACTTGTTCAGCCAACTCCCGCACTAGCTCAATTTCCGCATCACTCCAGGGACGGTGGCGATCGCACTGTTGTAAACTAATTAAGCCATTGGGTTCATCTTTATAGGACGTGGAAACCACCAGCAGGGATTTTTCCTGAAACCGACTGGGGGCGATTTGGTCAACAACTACGGGTTCGGAACTCCACATCGCTTGTTTCATTATCAGTTCCGACTCTAGTTCCAGCGTCATCCCCAACATTTCCTCTAATGAGTCTTGGCGATACTCCGCTTCCACCTTGACATCCATGTAGTCAGGTTTGTAGGAACAGATAATACAGCGACTGACTTGTAGGGCTTTCCCTAAACTGTCTACTGTTTGTTGCCAGATTGTATCTAAGTCTAAAGTCCGGCGAATCCGGCGGGCAATTTGGGTGAGTAGTTTTTGATTGGGATCGACACTTAACGGTACCAACGAATCGATAACTTTTTGCACCGAACCCTCAGGTAACAGATGACCCATCACCCAAACCTGAGTCGCCTGACCGTCTGCTTGTAAAATTGGGCTGATCACCAGTTCAAAGGGAAAAACGTGATCGCCATAACAGAAGTCGTGGATACAGCGTTCTGGGGTGCGGTTGTCTAGAATCCGCTGGATTCGATCCCGATAAGCATCTAGAGCAATGGGATGAAAGGTTTCGTTGAGGGGAACCCCAATAACCTGTTCTTGAGTTAATTCATACTGCTCGGCTTGTCGCCAATAAAAGGAGTGATACTGACCTGATGCATCTTGGCTACACATCAGCTCAACCTCTAACTCCTGCAAAAAGCTTGACTTGCCTTGTGCAGTAGTAGATTGCATAGTGGTATACCCGAATCGAGGATGGTGGAAATCAGCAGGAGCAATCATCTACAAGAAACCTGGAAACTACAAGCAGCGAAAGGATTAGCGCTCGCACCAAGACAGACATAAATGCAACCCCTTAACGCCCTGGAGCCTCAGGCGAAAGAAAAAGCGACGAACCTCTTGGCTCTTAATCGTTCCATTCGCCTCGTGGCGGTACTGGTGGATTTCGTCTCAAGGTGCGGGTTAGCTCATCATCGCGATCGCGCTCTCCTCTTAGCCATTGACGAATGGCTGTTTCTATCACCTTAGACGGATCATTGGTTAAGTGTTTGATTTGGTCTAACAGTTGAGCATCCATGAGGATAGATATTTCTTCCTTGTTTGTTGAATGCTCTCGATGAATGGCATGATTATTCATTTTCAGCGTTTTGGTGTTCCCCTACACTACAGTTTACGACAACTTGCTCTCTTGCCACCTGAGATTTGTGACGCAATCAGCCCGAAAAGGTTCTCTGGAGTTAGAGTATCAGGAGTATTGTCCCCATTTTGGGAAGAAACATTAAAATACATTAAGAGCCATCCATTCCGTGTTGCCGATTTTTTTTGTCACCCGATAATTCTATGACTGATGTTCCTGTCTCTCGCATTCGCAATTTTTCCATCATTGCTCATATTGATCATGGTAAATCCACTTTAGCCGATCGCCTCTTACAGACAACGGGTACGGTGAGCGATCGCCACATGAAGGAACAGTTCCTGGACAACATGGAATTGGAACGCGAGCGCGGGATTACCATTAAACTGCAAGCCGCTCGCATGAACTATAAGGGGCGAGATGGTGAGCAATACGTTCTCAATTTGATTGACACCCCGGGTCATGTGGATTTCTCCTATGAGGTTTCGCGATCGCTTATCGCTTGCGAGGGCGCATTGCTCGTGGTAGACGCCTCTCAGGGGGTTGAAGCTCAAACTCTGGCAAATGTTTATTTAGCCTTGGAGCATGACCTAGAAATTATTCCGGTTCTGAATAAGATTGACCTCCCAGGAGCAGAACCCGAACGAGTGATCTCAGAAATCGAAGAGGTCATTGGTCTCGATTGTAGCGGAGCCATCCTCGCATCGGCAAAGGAGGGTGTTGGGGTTGATGAGATTTTAGAATCTATCGTGCATCTGGTTCCTCCTCCCCAAGACACCATCAATCAGCCCCTGCGAGCCTTGATTTTTGATAGTTACTATGACCCCTACCGAGGTGTCATTATCTATTTCCGGGTGATGGATGGTACAGTCAAAACCGGGGATAAAGTTCGGCTGATGGCATCCAAAAAAGAATATGAAATTGATGAACTGGGTGTATTGTCACCAACACAAATCCAGGTTGAGCAACTCCACGCCGGAGAAGTGGGATATATAGCAGCGGCGATTAAAGCTGTAGAAGATGCCCGTGTCGGCGATACGATAACTCTAGCTGCTGAACCGGCGGAGAAGCCCTTACCCGGTTACAAGGAAGCCAAACCCATGGTGTTCTGTGGCTTATTCCCCACCGATGCGGATCAGTACGAAGATTTACGCGAAGCCCTCAACCGTCTCAAGCTCAATGATTCGGCTCTCAACTATGAACCGGAAACCTCCAGCGCCATGGGGTTTGGTTTCCGCTGTGGTTTCTTAGGCTTATTGCACATGGAAATCGTTCAGGAGCGGTTAGAACGGGAGTATGATTTAGATTTAATCATCACCGCCCCATCGGTGGTTTATCGAGTCACGAATATGGATGGGGAGCTTTTGGAAATTGACAACCCCAGCTTACTCCCTCCACCCCAGCAGCGGGAGAAAATTGAAGAACCATACTGTCGCATCGAGATGATTACCCCAGAAACTTATGTGGGGACGCTGATGGAACTGTGTCAAACGCGGCGGGGTGAGTTTAAAGATATGCGGTATTTAACCCAAGGGCGAACCACCTTGGTGTATGAATTACCTCTGGCGGAAGTCGTGACTGACTTTTTCGATCAACTCAAATCGCGATCGCGCGGTTATGCCAGTATGGAATATCAGCTTATTGGGTATCGGGAAAACACGCTCGTCCGTCTTGATGTATTAATTAATGGTGATCCCGTGGATTCTCTGGCAATGATTGTCCACCGGGATAAAGCTTACTCTGTTGGTCGGGCTTTAGTGGAAAAACTCAGGGAACTGATTCCCCGTCACCAATTTAAAATTCCTCTGCAAGCCTCAATTGGAAGTCGGGTAATTGCCAGTGAACATATTCCCGCACTGCGGAAAGACGTACTCGCTAAATGTTACGGCGGGGATATTAGCCGGAAGAAAAAATTGTTGCAAAAGCAGGCAAAAGGGAAAAAGCGGATGAAATCCCTGGGTACAGTTGATGTGCCTCAGGAAGCATTTATGGCAGTATTGCGCCTTGATCCTCAGTAAGGGAGTTGGGGAGCCATGTAGAGACGTAGCATGCTACGTCTGGAAGCTGGGGAAGAAGAAATTCAATTAGAGCTTATCCGAGGAGTATTGAGGTCCATCTAAACAGTGATAATTTCCTTATTCCTTATCACCTTGCCATCTGCATTCTGCCTTTTTTCAGTCAAGGGCTGACAAAAGCCTAGCTTAAGGATTAAATTGGATGGTTGAGGGTGCATTAAGCTCAAGATGATAAAAACTCTACACTATTCCGCCTTTTAAGCAAAACCCATGACGTCAATCCAATTTAAGCATCTAGCCGCTTCATGTCAATTCTTAAGTGCAGCTTTTTTAGTCATTATGCTGAATAGTTGCGCTCAGACTTCTTCAAATGAAATAGAGTCCTCTTCTGCCTTAAGCAATTCCACAGAAACCCGTCAAGATGTAGCCTCTAACGCTGATGTTACCCCGCTTTGGTCAGATAGCTTTGCAGCAACGGATTGGCAGCAATATTGGAATCTTAAAAGTGAGAAACAGTGGGGTTTAGAAAATAGTGAAGTGATTAAAGATGCCGACGGCAGATTTGAGATGGTGCTGCGGGTAAACTATCCGGCGGGTTCAGCTAGTCCTACGGTTTCTCGAAAAAATGACGCCCCCTTAGGAGGTACACAGTTTTATGCGGATTTAGATTTACCGGCTAAAGAATCCCTGCGCTTAAGTTATTATGTTCGTTTTTCGGATGACTTTGACTTTGTGAAGGGAGGGAAATTGCCGGGACTTTACGGGGGTAATGGTGCTAGTGGCGGGAAAACTCCTGATGGAACCGATGGGTTTTCGACGCGCTTCATGTGGAGAAGAAATGGTGATGGCGAACTGTATGCCTATCTGCCCACAAGTGAAGAATACGGCACATCAATTGGTCGGGGGAATTGGCAGTTCGTCCCCGGAACTTGGCATCATATTGAGCAGGAGGTTATCCTCAATGAACCGGGTCAAGCCAATGGTCGGGTTAAAGTTTGGTTGGATGGAAACATGGTTCTAGATGAGCAAGGATTGACATTCCGTACTGTTGAAGACCTCAAAATTGATGGTATATTTTTCTCCACCTTTTTTGGTGGCGGTGATCCTTCTTGGGCAACTCCGAAAGATGTGTATGTAGACTTCGCTGATTTCTCGGTTTCAGAGGTGAACGAGTAGGGACAAGTTTATTTCAAAGTCGCCATATCACGAGAGTTTGGTTACTTGTCCTGATTCGGAGCAGTTGATCGGATTGAGGTGTTTAACATTACCATTGATATAGCGTTTCCTGATCGGGTGAGGTACAGCCCTCACCCCCAGCCCCTCTCCCAAGCTTGGGAGAGGGGAGAAAAAGGGAATGTAAGCCCTGTCCTTTTACCGTTTGGGTGTACCGCATCGACATGGAAACTGCTATAGAACAGACTAGGTAGGTGTAAAAACGATGGGAACTTTATCTGAACTACCTGCAACTTTACCCAATCATACTCAGCTCCCTGAGTCAGATAATTGTGTTAGAGTTTGTCTCTGGTAATGGTCAACAGGAACGCGATTCCCTTCGGGATAGCTTCGCTTCACGCACTCCTTTTCTGCGTATTTTTTAACCAGGAAGGCGCAAAATGTCGTCAAATGCCAAAAAGCGAAAGAAAAAAAACTTTGCTAGCTTTAATACCACAGAAGCCTTCAAGCAATTAAGCCTAACTGAATTATTACTCTGGAATATTGATATCCAATCTGTTATACCCAGTCCCTTTTTCCAAGAACGCTGGGCTAGATTACAATGTTTTGACTTACAAAAGTATGAAGAATCTAAAAAAATAGTGATTGATGCAATTTGCGAAGAAGCTATACAACCCTATAAAAAACTAAAAATATGGAAAGGGGCGGCTCTATGTCTTAAGGTAGGATGTTGGATTGTATCGCAACTGCCACAACGGTTAGGACACTAGGCATGGCTCAAGACAATACATGGCATTGATCTTAATGTCCTAATGACCCTGGCGACTGCTATAATTACGAAACTCCAGGATAAACTTTCTGATGGATTCTCATATTATTGAGAGCAACCCTAGCTGATTGAAAATGCTGCAATATCTCAGTTATCGGGAGTGCGATTATTTCCACAAAACTCTGCTTTATGAAGGTGATGGAAAGTTACAGTAGTCATAACACTTCACTTACTTTATCTTCAGGTGCGATCGCGCTCCCTAAATGTCAATCACCAAATTTTTGCCATCCGCAAGACAAATCCTGGTAGCACTGGCTCACCGCTGACTGTTTCAGGATTCTCCAAGATTTCCGGTTCTTGATTGGGGCGGTAGATATAAACGTTTCTGTTTTTGCGGTCGATCAACAAGCCGAGTAATGTACCATTGTCAATATATTCCTGCATTTTGTTTCGCAATCCACTAAGGGTATCGCTCTGAGAACGTAACTCAATTACGAAATCTGGACAAATCGGTGCAAAAGAGGCTTTTTGTTCCTCACTTAAGGCATCCCAGCGCTCTAGTTTAATCCATGAAGCATCAGGGGAGCGGGTTGCTCCATTGGGTAAGGTAAAGCCAGCGCTGGAGTCAAACACTTCACCCGTACCATCTTGTTCTGCCCAGTTCGCAACTTGTTGAGCAATTTTCATGTTGCGATTTCCTGTATCTGAAAAGGCTGGTGGCATAATAATCACTTCCCCACTGGCAGTACGCTCGATTCTCAAATCGCGATTGGCTAGACAGAATTCGTAGAATTGTTCAACACTAATCGATTTGAGAGCAGGAAAATTCACTGTCAGGGGGACACTTTGGGTTTGAATGAGCAGCGTTGTCATTATTTTTCCTCAGTTGCTTGCTTCCATCTCAAAACTTAAATAGGGCTTGCTACACAAAGCCGAAACCGCAAAGCCCATCAATGCTTTGAGCCATATTGACAGTGGATAAAGTGCAAGGAAATGGGGTAGCATCCTTCATAAGTATGGCATCACCTTGCTCAGGTAAAATGTACCCTTGCTCCCCCAGCTCCCCCAGCTTTCCCAGCTTCCCCAGCTC
>NZ_JAVJQP010000012.1:0-24246 GCF_040218875.1 Coleofasciculus sp. D1-CHI-01 | reverse complement strand
ATCTCTCTTTTAAATAGTCACAGGTAACTGACTAATTATCTCAATGTATCAACCCTCAGTAAAGTGAGTATTTATGCTTAGTGTTCTCGGAGACGTTCCTGTAACAGGTTATGTTACATTTTGAAGTGCGGAGTGTGGGTTTTAACGGGACGCGAGCTTTGAGCCGGAACTTGAGTTCACGGCTTAGTGCTGTCTCAAAGCATTGTCACAGGTTGGGTTATGAGTTCCTATAGGTCAGCCGGGAAATAAATTTCCGGCTGATAGCTAAAGTCAGCTAAAGCTGACTAGACGTTTTAACCCGTTTTAACGGGACGCGAGCTTTGAGACGGAACTTGAGTTCACGGCTTAGTGCTGCTGATTGATACCAAATCCGTGTTTTTTTCGCTTCGGCTTCCCAGACTTTTTCGGAAACGGAGAGTTAGAAAACCGAGTTAAATCTGACTCCACCTGCGGTTGAGAGGTACTCATTTCTGTTACCAACTGCTTTTGTCCATCAGGCACATCTGCCAAGGCTGCATCGGGCAAAACATAGGAGGTGGCAATCAATTTTTCATCCCAGTCAATGATCTCAGGAAACCGAATACCCGGTAAAACCTGAACAGCAAAAATTTCCTGCACCGCCTCTTCAAACTGCAAAAACGCCACAGTTTGTCCTGTCTCAATATTCACCACCCAAACCCCACAGATACGTTCCTCCAGCCGTTGAGTCAACGGAATACCACTAAATACTGCTGTCTCCCGCACTTGGGAAAGACCAATAAACGCCAAGGAACCCCAGAAATCTATACCCCTTGTAAAGCCAGGTAGCTGAGTCACTGTCTCACATTTCCCAGACGCCAAATCAACGGTTGCTAGAGAACCATTCCCTGATTCCAATACCCAGAGACGATTTTGATACCAGCGAGGTGAGTGAGGCATTGATAATCCCTGGACAATTACCTGATTTGTCTCTACATCCATCAATACGCCACCAAAAGCCTTATTTTCTCGCCAGCCTCCTCTACTATCTGTTGTTCCCAATGCGGTGACGTACTTGGGGTAATTATTCACCATACCTAAACCATTGAGATGACAACGGTCTTCTGGTGATAAGGCGCTGATAAAATCAGGTCGCCAACGGGGAACAAAGCTGTGGTCAAAATCTAGAGTACATAGACAAGAAAAACGGGTATTGATAAACCAGAGTTCTTGGTCTGCCCATGCCATTTCATGGATATCAATATCCCCAGTAATATGAGAATTGCGGGGAAGATAGCAAGCGTCGTGTTTTCCAATAGGGTCTAATTTCTGAGCGACGGCTGGTACATTGCGGAGTTCACAAACTTGGTTGGCTGTACCAATGGCAATTCTACCTCGGTCAGCGGCTAAACCCATGGGTTTTTGGAAGACGCGGAAGTGAGTATTGATATGTTCTCCATCAGCACGGAGGACGATTAACTTACCCGCTTGGTAAGTAGAAACCACTAAGGAAATCCCCAGTTGGGTGAGGATTTGGGGAAAATTCGTGGTATGGACACTCCGCATTGGGTCGTCCTGGGGTTGGTGCTGGGGAGAGTTCGTCATCTGAAGTATGCAGTCAGTCAGAACAGATCTATTGTCCCACTTGAGCCTCTACCACCGATCGCGATTTAATTTGAGTTGAGGGGTAAGGTGCGATGATGGCGGCAACGTGCGATCGCGTTACCACAAAGTTGACTACAAAGCGTGCGATCGCATCGGTAGCCGTCTCTCAAGTCTCACTTTACCCGATCTCAGAGGTCTTAATTGTATAAGAGCATTAGCCAAGCTGTTCCCTCTTCTCACACATCATCATAGAAATCACTTTACCAAAGAGGTCGCTTTAAAATTTGCCTAACAGACCCGTACATTTCACTGATTAATCCATCTAGTTCATGCTCAATATCTTCCCATCGTCCAAGTTTGCTTGTCCACTTGCCATTTGGTAATTGTCTAGCCGCATGTGTTGGTTCTCCATCAGGTGTAGCGTATAGAGCTATCTTCTGAAAACCCTCTTCCCAATCAGAACTATCGCACGGTTCATATCCCAACGTTTGATAAGCTTGGATAAAAGCCGCAATCGTTAATTCTGCGGGTACGCCATTGAGCCAATAGTAGGGATTTTCGGGTTCTACAGGATTCCACCAACGGTCATCTTCCCCTGCAGCCCAAGCAAAACAATTGTAAATTCGAGATGCTTTACTTGTGATGCGATATCCAGTGGCAAAAAGACGTGGAAATTCATCTTCCTTGTACTTTTCCAATCTACCATCTGTAACCATGTTCCTTGCCCCATTGTATCCATGCCCCTGCCATTTGCGTTAACCTACCCTGGTGTTCTGGCTCAACTGGATTAGCACCCGTAATAGATTGCAACGCCCAAAACCAATGGTCAGGTTCACGTTCGAGTTCTCGTAAAATGAGCGGAACCACTGGTTGACCCATACCAATAATTCGTTGATAAGCTGGGTGCATGACCATTTTCGTGACTAAAGACATCATTCCTGTCTCCCGCCGCCATTGTTCTCCCAGTTGTAAAAATGTTTCCTCTAAATCTGATGGCTCTAAAAGAGGATAACAGTAGGCGGCATTTCTCCTATCAACTTTGTAGATTGTTTCCATGACACTAAATAACCGGGGCTAAAATAAACATAACGATGAGGGCGGATTTTGAATACTCTCAAACCTTTATTAGACAATTGTTTTAGCGTCAATCCGCCCCGACAATGGGTATTATGCCAAAACCGATCGCCAAAAATCTCTATTGCCACAACCTTGACAAACTGACTCTTTTACCCTGTGATTAATGATATCCTTTGTGTGTGGAACAGCTAAACCGCCCCGACTTTCAATCCTCCCTCTCCGTCACTTATCCCCATGAACCGACGCAAATTTTTACAATACGCTAGCCTCTTGACTGCTGCTGGACTTACTCCGATTGGGTTGCATGGTTGGGCGGCTAGAGGAATGGCTTCCACGACTACCAACAAACGACTCATTGTCATATTCCTGCGCGGTGGTATCGATGGATTAAATGTGGTGGTTCCCTTCCAAGACCCAGACTACTACGAAGCCAGACCCAGAATTGCTATTCCCCAACCCAAAGAAAAAGGAGGAGTGCTAGATTTAGATGGTCGTTTTGGCTTGCATCCCGCCTTAGCTGACTTGATGCCGTTATGGAAACAAGGCAGTTTAGCGTTTGTCCATGCTTGCGGATCACCGGATACCACTCGCTCTCATTTTGATGCTCAAAATTATATGGAAAGTGGCACTCCTGGCGATAAAACCACATCCGATGGTTGGATGAATCGCCTGTTAGCAACTCTCCCTCAAGCTGGACCCACTCAAGCCGTCAATATCGGTTCGATGATCTCGCCTATCCTGATGGGTCAAAATTCTGTGGCTAGTCTACCACCGGGAAATAAAGCCACCCGTTCTCTGTCAGTAGACCGTTCTCAACTTAATGCAGCCTTTGAACGCCTTTACCGTGGGAATGATCCGATTCATCTAGCTTATCAGGAAGGACAACAAGCGCGAGAAATTTTGCTGGCTACCCTAGCGGCTGAAATGCGGGAAGCTGACAACGGCGCACCCCCTCCAAATCGGTTTGCTAAAGATACCCGGAATCTGGCGAGGCTAATGGTTGGAGATTCTCAGACTCAATTGGCATTTATGGCGTTAGGTGGCTGGGATACTCATATTAATCAGGGAAGTAGTCAGGGTCAGTTTGCCAATAAACTGAAATCTTTGGCACAAGGATTAGTGACTCTAGTCAAGGAATTAGGATCAGTCTATTCCGATACCGCGATCGCCATCTTATCGGAGTTCGGTCGCACGGTGAAGGAGAATGGCAATGGTGGAACCGATCACGGACATGGTAACGTGATGTGGATTTTAGGGGGTGGGATTCGTGGTGGTAAAGTCTATGGGGAATGGTCTGGTTTGAGTGAATCGGCGTTATTCCAAGGACGAGATTTAGCCGTCACCACCGATTTTCGAGACGCGATCGCATCCCTATTAGAGCAACATATACAACTTGAGGCGAATCAAGTTGCTCAGGTTTTTCCTGGCTTTACTTCTAATCATCGTTTGCCACTTTTTTGACGGATCATGGCATTTTGGTCGGTTGGGTTGAACGAAGTGAAACCCAACAATAATTTGTTGGGTCTCATCCCTCGGTTTAAATCAATTTGACCGCTTTCAGACCAAAAAATAGGGCTAGGGCGACACCCGTAGCACCACCAAGGATTAAAAAGTAGGCAATAATTCCAGATCCAGACATTTACCGTTCTCTCAAAAACGTCTTATTAGACCATTAAATCATTAAGTGGGATAAAATACAGCCCACAGTTGCTTGGGGCAAATCAGATGAAGTCAGTGATTCGGGTTGAAGTACCACCGCAGTCTTACGACATTGCGATCGCGCCAGGAAGCTTGGATGATATCGGCGTCTGGATGAGTCGGCTGAAACTGGGGAAAAAGGTTCTCCTCGTCTCCAATCCCGCCATTTTTCGCCGCTATGGGGAACGCGCGATCGCGGCGCTAAAGTTGGTCGGCTATCAGGTGTCTCACTGTACCTTACCCGCAGGCGAACGTTACAAAACCCTCAAGTCCATTCAAAAAATCCATGATGCTGCCCTCCAGAACCGCTTAGAACGGTCTTCAACGATGGTAGCATTAGGGGGAGGCGTGATTGGGGATATGACCGGGTTTGCGGCGGCTACCTGGTTACGAGGGATTAATGTCGTCCAAGTTCCCACCTCCCTGTTAGCGATGGTGGATGCCGCTATTGGCGGTAAGACAGGAGTCAACCATCCCCAAGGCAAAAATTTAATTGGCGCATTTCACCAACCCCGCTTTGTGTTAATTGATCCGCAAGTCTTACAAACCTTACCCCCACGAGAATTACGGGCGGGAATGGCAGAGGTGATTAAATATGGCGTAATTTGGGATGCTGAATTATTTACTAAATTGGAGAGTACAAAGCGTCTCGACCAACGGCGATATTTAGAGGATGAATTATTGTCCTTTATTTTATCCTGTTCCTGCCAAGCCAAAGCCGATGTTGTTAGTCAGGATGAGAAAGAAGCCGGATTAAGAGCAATTTTAAATTATGGTCACACGATTGGTCATGCGGTTGAAAGTTTAACCGGGTATAAAGTCGTTAATCATGGGGAAGCGGTGGCGATTGGCATGATGACGGCGGGTCAAATTGCTGTAGAACTTCAGATGTGGACATCTCAGGAAGCGGAACGTCAAAAGGCGTTAATTGAGAAAGCCGGATTACCGACTCAGTTACCACCGGGACTGGATATTGATGCAATTATCGATACCTTACAAACGGATAAGAAAGTGAAAGATGGCAAAGTGCGATTTATTTTGCCCACTGAAATCGGTCATGTCACAATAACTGATCAAGTTCCAGCCGATGTCATTCGCCAAGTTCTGAATAATCACTTATAAATTCCTTACTCCCCGTTCCCTATTCCCTGACGAATGACAAATGACGAATAACAAATGACCAATGACAAATGACCAATGACTAACGACGATAAAACCCTTGTTCCCTTGCCATAGAAAGCGCCATGTAAAGAATATTCTGCCGTTCAATGGCAGGAAAGCTAATCGTATAAATCATATCGTTTTGCTGCCACATCACCGTTGAGAAGGGGTAGGAGGGATTTTGCAGGGGTCCTTCAATCAAATATCCAGCCACTGTAGGGGTGAGAGTAATGCGATCGCCTAGGGTTTCATGGCGTTGGAGATCCCGCCTCGCACTCGCCGACTGCTTGGGGTTGACTGAAAAGCTACCCAGTAAGCAGGAATTCGGACTGCGATCGCAGGTAAACAGACTTACCATATAACTTGGGGGGGCTTCCGAGGGAAAAACCCGGATAATCAGTTTGTTTGGATCAATATCCAACAGATCATTCACTCGTAACTCAGTGGGTAAGCGCATGGCTAACCCCACAGGCAAATTTTTTTGGATACGTCCCATAAACGGAATAAACACGGGTGCAGGTTGGGCTTCAACCGCTACCGCCAAACTGAAGACACTGAGGAACAATGACACTCCCCAAAAACAACGTTGCCAAATTCGGTAGACCACTTCGACTCAATTTAAACTAGATGCTTAATTATTTTTAGTCTACAGCTTTCTACCGTATGGATAAGACTCACTGTCTTTAACAACGATAACGATGCTACCATACTTGATATTACCCCTCATCCCTCCACCCTAGCTGTTTTTATGAAGAAAATGTAAAGCTATCCTAAAATTGGTTAAGATCGTAACACAATGCCCCTGATCAGAAGCGGTAAACACCTCATCAGCGTGAACTTGCACGTTGCCAAAATAGGAGAAACATGGTTAACCTCTCTTCCCCGCCCCTTTCCTGGAGCGCAACCTCTCCCTTATTGCTATGTGATAAAACGTATTACATTGGTGCTAACGTACCAATTGCTAACGTACCAATTGCATAGGGGAAACTTTGTGAATTTTCTTTTCCAGCAGCACCTGCATAGCCAGGAAAGCGGGAGTCTGAATTGAGGTATAGACGTTAATTTGGGTAGCGGCAACCCTGACCAACCAGTAGGTTTAGGGACAAGCGTACTAACCTTGAGCAGACCAGGATTTTGTTGGGCTAACCCGAATAATACACTAAAGCCCTTCTTTAAACAAGAGTTTCCTAATCTGTTTAAGCTATTTACACATTGTCCTATCTTGAAGCCAGGATAAGGTTTGCTCAACCCGACAACATCGATCACACTGGAGTCATCACATCCATGGCAAGGACGTAACACTCGTGCATCTGGCTTTGACAAGGGTAAGGAGTAGTAAGTTAATGAACACGCTAGTATTGAGTAACACAACAGTCAACCTTGAGCAACTCTATCCAGATCGCCATATTGATGCGGCGGCTAAGGCAACATTTGAGGATTTAACTCGTTTAGCTGCTAGCGTTGTCCAAACTCCGATCGCACTCATCAGTCTCTGTGATACCAAAGGTCAGTGGTTGCCATCACAGGTGGGTTTAGACACCGATTCCACACCGCAATACTTAGAGTTTTGTCGCCAAATCCGCCAGGAGATAATAACAGAAAATAAGCCGTTATTAGTGGTCGAAGATACTCTAGCCGTATCTGAGTCTCAGATAACGTCACTCCCAATCCGATTTTATGCCGCCGTTCCCTTAGTCACTCCTGATGATGAAACGGTGGGTATTTTATTAGTTATCGACCGAGTTCCGCGACAGTTTACGGTGCAACAAAAGGATGCCCTAGCCGCATTAAGCCGACAGGCGATCGCGCAGTTAGAGTGGCAAAAGAAAGTAATTGACTTAGAATCCCAGGTTCATCAATGTCAACGGCTGGAAAAAGCCTTGCAAACATCCCCACAAAACCTGGTCGATATGAAAGTAGCGCTGGATCAATCGTCAATTGTCGCGATTACAGATTCTCACGGTAAGATCCGCTACGTTAACGATAATTTTTGCCAGGCTTCTCAATATTCAAGGGATGAACTTTATGGCGCTAATCATCGTTTACTCAATTCTGGCTATCACTCACCTCAGTTTTTTAAGGACTTGTGGAACACGATTTCTCAGGGCAAAATCTGGCGTGGCGATATTCAGGATCGCGCCAAAGACGGCAACCTCTATTGGGTGGATACGACGATCGTGCCGTTGGTTGATGACCAAGGTAATCCTTATGAATATATCTCTATTTGTAAGGATATCACCGAACAAAAACAAGCCAAAATTGAACTGGATCGCTTTTTTAGCCTCTCACCTGATTTAATGGCGGTGATTGGTTTCGATGGTAAGTTTAAACGCATTAATCCCGCCTTTCAAAAAACCTTAGCCTATAGCCAGGATAAACTTATCTCTCAATCATTCCTCGATTTCGTTCATCCTCATGATCACAGCGCTACATTAACCGCTTGGCAAACCCTTTTAAGCAGTCCGTCAGATATTTACTTTGAGCATCGTTACCGATGTCAAGATGGATCTTATAAATGGTTAGCTTGGAACTGTTTACCTTTAGCCGAAGCAGGTGTCATCCATGCGATCGCCCGTGATATTACCAACATTAAGCAACGAAAAGCCAGTCTGCTAGAACGATCGCGTCTGTCTACCTTAGAAGCCGATATTGGCGCTGTTCTGGTGGGACAAAATGGTAGTCTAGGTGCAAGTCTTAAACGCTGTACCGAAGCCATGATCCGCCATCTAAACGCCTTGGGTGCTGGGATTTGGACAGTGACGGGCATCACAGACGAGACGCAAATGCCCTCAGTCTTAGAATTGCAGGCGAATAGTGGTGAACAGTTACCCACACACCTATTCCCTCAACGCATCCTCACCAACCAAGGCTTAATCGCCAAAGTCGCCCAAACCCTGAAGCCAATTCATCGTCCGATCTTAACGCCGGGACATGACTTGTCCAACAAAACCTTTATCGGGATTTATCCCCTGATTGTCGAATCTCACCTAGTTGGGTTTATTGCCTTACATAGTTGCCAACCCTTCTCTAAAATCGTACAAGGAGTATTGGGATGGGTTGCTAATGCGATCGCGGTAGCCATTGACCGGATTTGGGTACGCGAAGAACTCCTCAGTCGCCGGGAAGCCTTACTGTTTCAGTTAGCTAGCCAAATTCGCAATTCCCTAGAACTCGATACGATTCTAGACATAGCCGTCACGGAAATTCGGGGATTGCTGGAGGTTGACGGCTGCCACTTTTTGTGGTTAAATTACAACTCCGATCAACCCAGTTTAAGCGTTACCCATGAAGCACGAGATCCGAATTTACCCAGTTTATTAGGCGACTGTCTTCCCCCACAACTTACCCCCTTAGCGGACATTATTCACCGATTACATCCCCTGCGAATTGATGATGTCAGCCAAACCCAAAACTTAGCATCCGAAACCCGATCGCTACTCGCAGATTGGGGAATTACCTCAGGATTAGTGTTACCGTTACAAACGAAAACTGGACAACTGGGGGCGATTATCTGTAGTCATTATCAGGGTTCGCGCCAATGGAGCGATCGCGAAGTTAAATTACTGCAAGCTGTCGTGGATCAACTCGCGATCGCGATCGAACATGCGGAATTATTTGCCGAAACCCGGGCGGCAGCGCAAGCGGCTCAAACCCAGGCAAATCAATTAGAACAAGCATTACACGAATTGCGGCAAACTCAATCCCTGTTAATTCAGACCGAGAAAATGTCTACAATCGGTCAAATGGTAGCCGGAATCGCCCACGAAATCAATAATCCGGTTAATTTCATTACCGGAAATCTGAGTCATACGACGAACTATATTGGAGACTTATTACAACTGATCGAATGTTATCAACAGTACTATCCCAATCCGCTGCCAAATATTCAAAACTTTATTGAAGATATTGAGTTGCCTTTCCTGATCGAAGACTTGCCGAAAATGCTCTCCTCAATGAGAATGGGAGCCGATCGGATTCAAGAAATCGTGATTTCCTTGCGGAATTTCTCGCGGCTCGATCAAGCCGAAATGAAGGCAGTTAATATTCATGAAGGCATTGATAGTACCTTATTGATTCTTCGCAACCGCATGAAACCTTGTGGTAATTCTCCAGGAATTACGCTGATCAAAGAATACGGGGAATTGCCTGCGGTTGCCTGTTATGCGGGTCAACTGAATCAAGTTTTCATGAATATTATTAGCAATGCCATTGACGCTTTCGATGGTGTAATCAAAGCCGGAGCAAGTGCAACAGAAAAGAGCCAATTAAACCTTGAACCAAGGATTTGGATTAGCACCGAGGTTGTAGACAAGAATCAAGCCGTGATTCGGATTCGCGATAATGGACCTGGAATGAGCGAAACCGTGCGCGATCGTTTATTTGATCCCTTCTTTACCACAAAACCAGTGGGTAAGGGAACAGGGTTAGGGTTGTCAATTAGTCACCAGATTGTTGTCGAAAAACATGGCGGTATTCTCAAATGTTATTCTGAACCGGGACAAGGAACAGAATTCTGGATTCAGATCCCGATCACTCATTGATGTGAACCCTATCCTGTCCAAAAGGGAAGCAGGGGAAGCAGGGTTGTAGGGGCGGGTTTCACTATTATCGTTTATGAAAGCACCTGGATGTGACTAAACCCGCCCTTCTAGGGGAGCAGGGGAAGTAGGGGAAGCAGGGGTAAACATAAGCATCAATCGTCAACTCTTCTCGCGAATCCACCACGATCGCACAAGTCGAATTTCACCATAACTATAATCCTCTCCCAACTGTTCCCGCAGGCTTCTCAGGGAGTTTGTCCCAACATTCTGAATCGCTTGCAAGATGGGTTTTTGTCGTTCGGCTGCTACTAATCGGTTTAAATCTATAGGCTGATTCTTCTCAATTAGCTCACTTAAGTGAGTAAGAATGGTGCTAGGAGCATAACCCCGTTTTTCCGCAATTTCCTCTATACTTAATCCTTGCTGATACAGTTGTAAGGTTACCATTTGGCTATTTGAAGGCAGAGGAACGGGTAACTTTTGCCCCTGACAAAACTCTCGAACTTCCGACACAAACCTCTCGCCGTACTGCGTCAACTTGTGAGCCGTTACCCCCGATATTTGGGCAAACTCCTCCAGGGTTTTAGGTTTCATTTGTGCCATTAACTTAAGGCTAGAATCAGCGAAAATCACATAAGGAGGAATCGCTTGAGTATCCGCGATTTGTTTACGTAGCTTTCGCAATCTCTCAAACAGCAATTCAATTTCCGCCGTCCTCGGATTAACATTGGATATAGCTTTTGCTACAGGGGTTTGAGTAATCGCAATATGCACCGAACGTTGTTTGCGAAGCACTTCCCAACTGCGTTTATTCAGCTTCAGTACTCGATACCCATCCGTCGTTTCATCCATTAATCCTTGATGCAGGAGCGATCGCGCCAGCATTTTCCAAGCGTCAGCGCTTTTATCCCTGCCAATTCCATAGGTTGAGAGGAGGTGATGTCCATTTTGTTCCACCTTCTTTTTCCGGGAACCCCGCAGCACGTCGATAATATGAATCATGCCAAACCGTTCCCGACAACGCGCCACACAGGACAAAAACTTTTGCGCTTCAATTGTCCAATCTTCAACGGGTTTAGGATGACAACAATTATCGCAGTTATCGCAATTTCCCTTAAACCGTTCACCGAAATATCTCAATAAAATTGTGCGGCGACAATCGGTTCCTTCCGCGTAGTCACGAATTTGCTGTAACTGTTGACGGGCAACGCGCTGTTCTCTCGGATCAGGTTTTTGATCAATCAGATAATCCAGTCTAGGCACATCACCGGGACTATAAAAGAGTGTACAATAGGCAGGTTCTCCATCTCGTCCTGCCCGTCCCGATTCTTGATAATACCCTTCTAAATTTCGGGGTAAGTCGTAGTGAATCACAAAGCGGACATCGAGCTTATTAATCCCCATGCCAAAGGCAATAGTTGCCACAATCACTTGCACGTCATCGCGAATAAAACGATTTTGATTACTGGATCGGTCAGTATCACTCATCCCCGCATGATAAGGCAAGGCTGAGATGCCATCTTTTTGTAGTCTAAATGCTACTTCTTCAACACTGCGACGACTGAGACAATAGATAATTCCCGATCCTTTATAGGATTGAACTTTTTTGAAGAGTTGGTTATAGCTTTGGCGCTGTTTGGGTTGAATTTCGTAGTAAAGGTTGGGGCGATTAAAACTGGCAATATGGATACTCGGTTGACGGAGTGTGAGTTGTTGGACAATATCCTGCTGCACCCGCTTGGTGGCTGTAGCGGTAAGCGCCAGCATGGGAATATCAGGATACCGTTGGCGTAACTGTTTAATTTGCCGATATTCTGGGCGGAAATCATGTCCCCAGGCTGAGACACAATGCGCCTCATCAACCGCAAACGCCGAAATTCCCACCTGCGATCGCACTTGTTCTAAAAAGGGCGCAAATCGCTCTGCCAGCAAGCGTTCTGGGGCAACGTACAGCAGTTTAATCTTACCGTTGAGGATTGCCATTTCCCGCGATCGCACCGCATCCCAACTCAAGGTACTATTAAGAAATGTCGCCCCAATGCCGTTATCCACTAAGGCATCCACCTGATCTTGCATCAGCGCAATTAACGGCGACACCACCACCGTTAACCCTGGTTTAAGTAAAGCCGGGAGTTGGAAACACAGCGACTTACCACCCCCCGTGGGCATAATAATCAGCAAGTCACGGTTCTGAAGCGCTTCTTCAACGATTTGCTGCTGTCCTGGGCGGAAGGTAGTATATCCGAAAAACTGTTTTAGGGCGTCCCCCAAGGATTGCAACTGATACATAATGGATGCTGTGGGCGCTTTTGACTCAATCATTTTGACCTCTCCTTGGTATTTTATACCACCCATCGCATATTCTCACGCCCTACCCATTCACTTCACTCAAATCCGCCTGTCCCAATTAGGCAGTAAAAGCATTAGCAGTTCCCTGTTCCCTGTTCCCTGTTCCCTAATCTCAACCGTTAACTTTAATTGTGTCCACCCACTTAACTCAAGTTGCTTTTGACTTGGCTGTTCGTAATGCCAGTCGGTTGTTGACAAAAAGTCTAGAATACTGTGAGCAATAGCCTTGGATGCTAAGTAAGGAACACCATTACCAATTGTTTTAAACATATTTGTCAGTGACATTTTATCGGGAAGGACAAAGGTTTTAGGTAAAGATTGCACAGCAAGCGCTTCAGCAACAGATAAGCGACGCGCTTTATAAGGATGTAAGTGGACTTCGTTATTTCCGTAACAAGCCGTAGGAGAGTAACGCCATCGGTGAAGACGTTTGTATGACTTTCTGGAATCATCTCCCTCCGCCACAGAAAGAAATCGCTTGAGACCAGCTCTTGGTTTAAAATGGTGTTTAGCATTCGGATGGTTAAGGACTTCGTTTTGCCTAAACCAATATTCAACCGTTAGTTCCTGAATAATCTGATTAGAGCAAGGTAGATGCGAATTTTCCTGAAATGGATCAGTCGCAGCCCAAGGACAAGAAAAAACGGTCTGCTTCGGATATAAAATATATGTCGTCCAGGGAAAAAAAACTTCAGGTATAAATTTGGCACTTGGCTCAACGGGGAGTTCTATATCTCTAATTAAACTCTGACGAAATCCCAGCAGGATAATTCTCTCCCTATCTTGAGGAACGCCGTATTCTATGGCATTGATCAGACGCTCTGTTAAGAGATAGCCGGATTGATTGAGCTTTTCTTTGAGCTGTTCAAAAAAAATGCGGTGTTTTTTCGTTTTCCACAATCCTTTAACATTCTCAAATAAAAATAAATCCGGTTGATGTTGGCAAATTAATTCAACATAAGCAGCAGAAAGCTTCCCATTATCGCCGTCCTTACCTCGATTTTTTCCTCCAACTGAGAAATCTGGACAGGGAGGTCCGCCAAGAAAACCGACAATATCTGTAGATTTCCGAGCATCCTGGATTAAATACCAGAGACGTAGGGCTTGTTCCCCTTCTGTAAGTTGCTCAATGTTTCCATTGTCGGCATAATGGTATCCATATTCGGGTAGTGGCAGATTCAGAACTTGTCTAGAGTAACGGTAAGCCTCCATATAGGAAGGATTAATTTCATTGACATACACGATATCAAAACCACTGGCTTCAAAGCCTAAATCGAGAAATCCGGTTCCAGCAAAGAAAGAGAATAGTTTAGGGCGAATACTCATTGATAAATTCTAAAGTATAGAAAAATTATACCACTTTAGATAATAAATAATCAGGTAATTAGGTGAGGGCGCAAGCCTTGCGCCCCTACAGTTGGATGTACTATTAAATCTTGAGAACCACTACATTTTTTTGTAAATATACTTTTACAGAACAGGCTAAAGCTTTTGCCAAAATGGGAGGAACAGCATTGCCAATTTGGTTACATTGGCTTTCTTCAGTACCCTTGAATTCAAACCAATCCGGAAAACTTTGCAAACGGGCTCCTTCACGAACTGTTAACCGTCGTCTACGTCCATCGGGTAAACGGATACGCAGCATATCGCCTGTAGGAGCGCTTAAATTGCGGCAAGTAACGGTTCTCGACGGGGTATCAAGGTGTAAATCTCTGGGTCTAACGCACTTAGAGGCTCTCTCGTATTTTTTGATATATTCATCCATGCTAGGAGTGAGAAACTTAGCGTTTGGGGGTACAATCAGGGCGAATTCTCCCAGGGCTTCACCAACGGTATACGGTGAATTATTATGGGTTTTGGGATGCCATTTCCATCCGCCTCGGTGAGCTACACAAAACAGACGTTCTCTTCGCTGAGGAACACCATAATGTGCCGCGTTGAGGATATCCCATTCAACGATATAGTTTAGATCTCTGAGAGCGCTGGTAATTTCTTCAAAGTAGGTTTTATTGCGAAATAGCATTCCCCGCACGTTTTCAAATAAAGCAAGCTGAGGGCGATAGGATTTAACCGAATCAAGAAATATAGGGAAACCATCGCGACTGTCTTTGAGTCCCCGTTGATGTCCACCAACGCTAAAGGGTTGACAGGGTGGACCACCAATGATCACATCGGCTCCATCGACTAAATCGGGTTGGCGTGTTAGCGTGGTCTGATAGCAGAAACCATGCAAATTGTGCTGATAAGTGGCGCAGGCGTCTGCTAATTTTTCATAACCGATGGTTCTAAATCCTGCGGCTTCAAAACCGAGTGCTAGTCCCCCACAGCCAGCAAACAGATCAATCACCAAAGGTGTTGTCCAATCGATGGGGGGAAGTTGAAGTTCTTGAGAGAGGAAATCAAGGTAGGGGAGTTTGTTTTGCATTCTCCTATTTTAGGACGCGATCGCACGCTTATCTTGTCCATCCCTTAACCTTGAATTGATAGGTTAGTCTTTAGACGCAGCATAGACATATCTACGACGACTGGTTTAGGTTTAGATAAGACAACATTCACAGCAGTGATAACAAAAAGCAAGAGAAGCCGCAGAAGTTGCCAATGCTGTTGAACCTAGGGCGGAGTCGGCGTATTATGACAGGGAATAAATAAAAGCTAAAGTAAAGAAATGGAAGGTAAACGGTTTATTCGCACGATGCGATTGCAAAACTTGCTCTCCTACGGAGATGAGAATGAAGAAATCGAACTCCAACCCCTTAATGTGCTGATTGGTGCTAATACATCGGGCAAGTCAAACTTAATTGAAGCCATTGGACTTCTGAAGGCAACTCCCACAGATTTAACTGCCCCAATTCGTAAAGGGGGAGGTGTCAGTGATCTGCTTTGGAAAGGTCAAAAGGAAATTACAACAGCTAAAATTGAGGTAACTATAGACTACCCAGAAGGACTGATGCCGCTGCGCTATCGCATGGGTTTAACTGTAGTTGGTCAAAAACCAGAATTGGTCGATGAAGCGGTGGAGAATGAACGATCATACCCTGGTGAAGATGATGTCTATTTTTATTATCGCTATCAACAAGGTCGTCCAGTTTTAAACATTAAAACGGCAGTTGAAGGACAAAGAAGCCAACGTTCGCTGCATCGAGACAATCTGATTCTCGATCAGTCTGTTTTATCTCAGAGGAAAGATCCAGATCAATATCCAGAACTCACCTATCTAGGCAATCAATTTTCCCAGATTAGTCTATATCGTGACTGGCATGTCGGACGAAATTCAGAACCGAGATTGCCACAGAAAGCTGACTTGCCGGAACACCCTTTGCTAGAAGATGGGAGTAACCTGGGACTTGTTTTGAACAACTTACAGTACCAAGTAGGAAGTCGAGCAATTATCGATAAACTCAAGACGTTTTACGAAGAAGTAGAAGAACTATCCGTCAAGATTTATGGCGGTACTGTTCAGATATTTATTCGCGAGGAGGGTTTAATTCAGCCAATCCCTGCAACTCGTTTATCTGATGGTACACTTCGCTATCTATTTTTACTGGCTTTACTTCTTGACCCAACCCCACCGCCACTGATATGTATTGAAGAACCAGAGATTGGTTTACATCCAGATATGATGTCTACTATCGCTGATTTGTTAGTCGAAGCGTCTGAACGAACTCAGTTAATTGTTACAACCCATTCAGAGGCTTTAGTTTCCTCTCTTCCTCCTGAATCAGTTTTGGTGTGTGAGCGAGATAATCGAGGAACTCATCTACGCCGTCTTAACCCGGAGCGGCTGAAAAAGTGGTTAGAAAATTATTCTTTAGGTGAACTCTGGAGCATGGGTGAGATTGGGGGAACGCGATGGTAAAAGAAATTCGTATTTACATAGAAGGGGGTGGAGATGATCGGGATACAAAAAGGCAAATGCGGCAAGGATTTAGCGGGTTTCTGAAAGACCTAGTGCAGATAGCGCGGAGCAAGCGAATTAAATGGGATATTATTGTCTGTGGTTCTCGTAATAATGCTTTTAGCTCTTTCAAAAATGCTTTGGAAGATTATCCCGATGCTTTCAATGTCCTACTGGTTGACTCAGAGGGAACAGTAAAACAACGACCTTGGGCGCATTTGAAATTTAGGGATAATTGGGATTCACCTAGCGTTGATGATACTCATTGCTATTTAATGGTTCAAGCAATGGAGGCTTGGTTTATTGCCGATATTGATGCCCTAAAAAAATTCTATGGAAAAGGATTTAGAGAAAATTCAATCCCTAGAAATAAAAATGTCGAGAAGATTGATAAGGATTCGTTAGAGCCAAGTTTAAAGCAAGCTACTCGCCATACATCCAAGGGTGAATACCAAAAGATACAACACGCTTCAAAGCTTTTAGGATTATTGGATGTTGCCCAGGTACGTAAAGCCGCGCCGAATTGCGATCGCTTCTTTACCACTCTTGCCCAAATTATGGGAGAGACTATCTGAAAATGCAGACTGTCAAAGCGTTGGAAATCGTAACCGAATATCAAATAGAACGACTCAAAACATGGGAGGAGATTCATGGTTAATTCAGGTTGGGATGAGACAAGGCTAAAAGACGCGATCGCAAAAGCAAGAGAAGCCGCAGACATTGCCAACGTTGTTGAACCTAGGGCGAAGTCGGCGTATTATGACCAGAGTCGCGATCGCGTAATTATCAATTTGAAGAGTGGGGCGACGTATAGCTTTCCCCCAGCATTAGCGCAAGGGTTAGCCGATGCTTCTCCAGAGGATTTGGCTGAGGTTGAAGTGACGCCATCAGGGGATGGGTTGCACTGGGAAAAGCTGGATGCAGATTTTAGTGTTCCGGCGCTTTTGGCTGGTGTGTTTGGCACGGCGGCGTGGATGGCTCAGGTTAAGATGAAGGTAAGTTAGGGTGCGATCGCATTCTTGTCCTGTTCATGCATTCTGGTTGATATGAGTGTATTCTCCTAAAATAGTTAAGAGTTGACAAGTAAGCTCACCAGGCGTAAGAGAAAAATGGATAGCGTAGCACAAGAGAACGACGTAATTGTTACTGATCAGGATACTGCCGAAGAAGATAGCGGCGATAGTGGTGGATTGTATCCCTATGACCCAACTAAAGCCGATATCGACATTAGAGAAGATCCTCAGACAGTTTTCGAGTTAATGAGAAAATATGACAATGGTAAGCTTATTATCGATCCGGATTTTCAGCGCAATCCTAGAGTTTGGAAGTTAGAGCAAAAAAGCAAATTTATTGAGTCTGTCATTCTCAATTTTCCACTTCCGCCTTGGTATGTAAATCAAACAGAAGAGGGCAAGTACATTGTTGTGGATGGACTACAACGTACTACAACTTTACATGATTTTGTTAATAATACATTTAAGTTAAGTGGTTTAGAAGCTTTACCTAAATTAAATGGTTCTAATTTCACTGACTTAAAAGAATTACCAGGTGACTATCAAACAAGGATTGAAGACAAAAAGCTTAATTTGTATATCATAAAGCCCTCCGTTCCCGTTAAAGTTGTTTATGATATTTTCAACAGAATTAACACGGGGGGAACAAACCTTAGTCGTCAAGAAGTGAGAAACTGTATTTTTTCAGGTAAATCAACAAACTTGCTTAAAGAGTTATCAGAACAAGAATATTTCAGGAAAGCCATTGACAAGGGAATTTCACCCGAAAGGATGAAAGATAGAGAAATTATTTTGCGCT
This sequence comes from Coleofasciculus sp. D1-CHI-01, assembly GCF_040218875.1. Taxonomy (NCBI): domain Bacteria; kingdom Bacillati; phylum Cyanobacteriota; class Cyanophyceae; order Coleofasciculales; family Coleofasciculaceae; genus Coleofasciculus; species Coleofasciculus sp. D1-CHI-01. The sequence continues at coordinate 6,150 of NZ_JAVJQP010000012.1, read as the reverse complement.
ATTTAGCTTTTAGAATTTTTGACTATGCAAAAGATTATCAAGGTGATTTGGGTGATTTTGTAGAAAAGGCAATGAAAAAGATAAATCTGATGTCAGATGAAGAAATAAAAGCGTTGAAAAAGGATTTTGAGCGAGTAATGAAGTTGACTTTTAATTTCTTTGGAAATAAAAATTTTCGTTTGCCTACAGGTGCAGATCAGAGAAGGACAAGAATAAACATTGCAATTTTTGAATCTGTATCTTATTTTTTCTCTATAAATAATGATGAGTTTTTAGAAAAACACAAAGAGGCGATTAAAAGTAATTTTATTAAATTACTAGAAAATCAAGATTATCTCGATTCTATAAAATCTGCCACGAGCGGTAAAGCCAAGGTGTATAATAGGTTTAAGCTAGCTCAAGAAATTTTAGGAGACGTATAAAAAATGCTCAAAAAAATAATCATAAAAAATTTTAAATGCTTTAGGGAAGAAACAGAATTTCCTTTGGGGCAGTTAACTTTACTGACAGGGATTAATGGACGTGGTAAATCAACCATGCTCCAATCCTTACTCTTAATGAGACAATCCATCGAACACAATGATAATGCTGCCCAACTTGTATTAAATGGTAGTTGTGTACACTTAGGTAGTTTTAATGAAATTAGAAACAGTAACATAAAGAATGGCGTAAAGAACAAGTCCATTCTCTCGATGATTATTTTGATTACTTTACACCTCAATCCTATCGAGATGTCACAAACACTTCATTAGCAGAAGTGGCTGAAAGGCAATTTCAAAACAACCACATAACTTATTTAGTGATTAATTTCACCAAGTCTAGCTTTATAATTGCTCATCCTGACATTAATAAATGTTGTTTAATTTCTATAATCAAAAACAATGATGAAACTCAATCCATTGATTTAGATAGTCTTGACAATCAAGCATCTCTTGAGAATTGGCTAGAGAAAAAACTAAAATTAAGCAAAATAGAATATGATGAATTTTCTACTGTTCCTCCTCAGGATGAGCAAACTATATTACGAGATGCTCAAAAATTCAAAAAAACTAAAATTAGGTATGATGAGAGAGTGGTTTATTGCGAAATCTCTACAGGTAAATATTGGTACGTCGATAATTTACACTACGGCAAAGCCGCTCATTTAGAAGTTTTCGACAAAACTGGGCATCGACACCTTGGAGAAGCTGATTTACAAGGGGAAATTGATGAATCAAAATCTGACAGTGATAAGACTCTTAGGATATCATAGTTATACTTTTTTGGCTACGAGTAACACAGACTAAAATCTGTCGTATGGTTCTGGTTCAACATCGGGAACTTTATGTAAAACCTGTTGAAATTTGTCCCAACGTCCCTGTTTGGCTTTTTCTTCGATATAGTCTTTCCTTATCCAAGCGGATAAAGCAATAGTCACCAATTGTGCAACAGAAATATTTTCCCGCTTGGCTAAAGCGGCAACTTGTTGATACAAAGCATCTGGAATGTTAGCGGTAAAATTCATGATTAAATTTCTCTCATTCCTATCATGTATTTTATAACTGATACCTTTAACCAGGGCGGGTTTACCTGCGTGAACTCCAAACGCCGTAACCGTTATAGTTAAACCCGCCCCTACCATACCCTTACTTTTCACGGGATCTGGAAAACCTCTCTCCAAACCTCTCTCCTTCTCTTGAGAAGGCTTTGAATTCTCCCCCTTCCGTCGCAGGGAAGGGGGCTGGGGGGTTAGGTTTGATATCGATCTTATCTTTCTAGATGGCGTGAAAAGCCAGCTACCATACCTTGTCATAGTTCACGCCAATTGGTATGACAAATACTGCCATCTGGCATCCTCGCCCCCTCGAAATTCACCTCACTCAAATCCGCCTTCTCCAAATTCGCCCCCGTCAAATCCGCCTCCCTTAAATCCGCCCCACTCAAACTCGCCCCCATCAACGTCGCCCCAACTAACTCCGCCCCCCTTAAATCCGCATTCCCCAACTTTGCCCAACTCAAATCCGCCCCCCTTAACCGCGCCTGCTTCAAAGTTGCCCCCACTAGCTTCGCCTTGCGTAAACTCGCCTCACTCAAGTCAGCCTCACTCAAATCCGCAATCACCAACTTTGCCCCATCTAGCTGCGCCTGCTGTAAATTTGCCCCCCGCAGTATCGCGCCAATTAAATTAGCATTCCGCAAATCCACCCCCGCTAACTGCGCCCCCGCTAACTCCGCATTCTGGAAATTTCTCCCGCCACTCTGATAGCGCGATCGCATTTCCCCAACATCGGTTACACTAATCTCTCGCTGGGGCGGATGGCGAAAGGTAAATGTAAACGTATCCCCACTCTGCATCACCCGCCACATTTCCTCATACAGGGGATAAGAACCCACCCCACTCAACTTTACCCACCCTTTTGCCCGCGTTAATGCCACAAATAACTGATTTCTCAATTGCAGATTACTCTCATCTTTTGCCACATTATCTAACCCCACCACATACACCATATCCGCCTCATTTCCCTTCGCCCGATGGATACGAGACACGGTTACGCCACCCTCACACCAAAACTTATTTGGATCACGGGTATCTTTATCAATGTGCAGCAGATTACAATCCATGGCACTGGGAAGATAAATATCAATTCCCTGGGACATCAAAAACTCTGCCACTGCTGTTTCCAGTCGCATTGCTTCCAACCCTAACCCTAAAACAATCACCAGTATCTCGCGACTCGGTTTAAGTCCGTCATAGCGAAGATTGTAGATAATATTATCGGCTAATGCGGTTAATTCTTCCTGGCGCGATCGATAGGCGATAAACTCAAATAAAGAACCCTGCCAAAGTTTTGAGACTAGATTCGGTGAATGTTCTGATGGGCGTCTCACGGTAATTTGTTGACCAGGGCGAAACGTTCCCGTGACTTCATAGCCAATCGCTTGCCAATCCTCAATTCGGGTAATTCCAGTTAACATTCCTCCCCGTCGTAATAATCCCATGCCGATTCCATGGGCGGCGGTAATAATTTCCCCAGGGGTACGATAACATCGATACATGGTTTCACTTTTTCTAATTCCTCCCCCATATTGTCCGGTAACTAAATGCCCTAAGTCTTCCCCAAACAACTCACTGGCATTAGGAATATTCAAGCTTTCTAAACTTTGTGCTTCATCATACGCCCAAATTAACCGCCGTTGTTCCGGTTGGGTGGGATCAACGGGGCGTAATGCCTGATATGCTATCCAGTAAAACGGCTGTTTTCCCTCAAAATTCAAGGGGTCATCGACGATTAAATCTTGACCTTCATCAATTAAAATTACATCGTATAATTTTGGAATCGCTGTCTCTTGTAAAAGATTGAGGCAAACTTCAGCTAATGCCTGATGCGGTTGCTTGGTTTCTATATCGTTAACGGTAAGTGCTTTTACTCCCGTTTGTCGGCAAAGGGTACTATAAAATCCCGGTTGTTTTCTCCCTCCCCAAGCGTGGAGAACTTTTAATTTCCGATTTCGTTTGGCGTCGTATCTGATTTCGCCACTACTAAAGCGACGCAACCATTTATCCAGTTGGCTAATAATCCCGTGATATAGGCTGCGACTGAAGAAAACCAGGGCAATATCCCAGTCGGGATGCTTGAGGTGAATGTGGGCAGCTTTTTGACAGAGTAAGACGGTTTTCCCGGAACCCGCTATCCCCCGAATCCGTTGGGGACCTGGGGGAATGGATTTGGCGATTTGTTCTTGGGCTAAATCAAATTCAGATAGGTGTTGGCGTACCTGTGCCAGAATACTACCACGGGTTTGTTGAGGTGTACCATTAATGGTTTTTGGGATGGCATTTCTGTCTCCTTTCAGGTGTTGTTTTTTCCGGAAAACAGGTGTGCCACTAATCACCGCTTGTAGCAATTTCCACTGCTGGTTATTCAGAGGTGTTCCTTTGATAATTGGAGCGGTTTGCTGAATCCGTTTGACTAGAAAACCTAACCCCCCAGCCCCCTTCCCTGCAAGGGAAGGGGGAGCCGGAAGCCCCTCCAACGAAAAATGTATTCCGTTTCCCTCCCCTCGTAGGGGAGGGTTAGGGAGGGGTCTCTTAGGGGTCTGATCTCTCGTCAATTGAACAACAGCTTCATTCCCGGAAACGATATTATCTTGAAAGATAATTGGCGGACAGCTAGGGAGTTGATAGAAGCCGCTTTGATACCATTCAGTTTCAGTAATTAAGGGAAGACAAATTAACGCCCGCCCGGTGACTTTACGGCGTAATATCGGTTCGCGATCGCAATACCCCAATAGTGAGAATAATTGATTTTCTGCTTGTTGGTAAGGATTACTGCTAGTAGTGTAATAGTTTTGGAACTCCCACCGATGACCCGTAATCGCCAGAATTTGGTCAATCGTGACAGATTTAATCTCAATCACGATTAAACCCAGTTGGGCGTCCACAATCAGAATATCCGGTTCCTTGCGAGACTTACCCACCTTGGAAAATATAGGATAACGCCAATACCCGATACAGGTGCGATCGCGAAATGCTTTCTGAACGGCGTCCCAGGTTTTTTGTTCACCGCCTTCACCTCCTTTACCGAGCGGTTCGGTGGTAATAAATTTATTCGTCATTCGTCATTCGTCATTTGTCATTTGTCCTTCTTTCTATGGATAGAGACTAAAGTTACACCTATTGATTGAGGAAACACTATCCGATAAACGATAAGATTTACTTATAAATTAAGTTGGACAGACTAATTTATCTCTAGCGTGTAAAAGGAGAGAACAATGACTTTACATCAACACAAACGTGCGATCGGTATTTTTACCAACCGAGACGCGGTGACGCAAGCACTACAGGAACTCCACCTGGCTAATTTTCCCCTGGATCAGGTTACCGTGATTGCCAGAGAATTAGAAGAGGAGTCGCTTCACGATCCGGATAGGAAGACTCGCAAGGGTAATCAAACGGGTAAACAGGCGGCTAATGGCGCTGTTGTCGGTGGTGCAATTGGATTGGTAACAGGCGTACTCGTCGGGGTTGGTGCAGCAGCGATTCCTCTGATTGGTCCAATCATGTTAGCCGATGCTTTGGGAACTGCTGTCGCCACAACCTTAGCCGGGACAGGAATTGGTGCAGTTGGTGGTGGACTTTTGGGCGCACTGATTGGATTAGGGATTCCCAAAAAACAGGCTAAAGCATATCAGGAACGATTTTTACGGGGTGATTTTTTGGTCATTGTTGAAGGTACGGATGAGCAAATTCGTCAGGCAATTTCTCTACTTAAAGATGGAGGAATCGAAGAGTTGGGAATTTACAATGCGCCAGAGATGGATGGGATAAATACAGATTTCCCATTTGCGGCTGTTGATGAGCCTCATGCTCAGATGGCTAGATCAACGGTTTATCGAGAACCCCATCCGCAGAGCGCAAGCCAATTCTGACATTCGGGCGCGGGAGCAACGATACAATGTGTTTAGGGAGGGAGAAGAACGCTCTAATCGCAATGTCCAAAGTGAAGTGCGGAGTAAGTTAGAGGTTAACCTACCAACCTCTCAACTAGCGATTCAGGCTAATCAGGGAATCGTTACGGTAACCGGATACGTACAAACGCAAGATAATCTGGAACGGATTGAACCTTTGGCGAGGGAAATTAAAGGGGTTCGGGATGTCAATGTCCAGGCTGAAGTGGGACCCAAGTTACCGCCTTATAAGGGTTAAATTTTCTATGTTTGAACGCAGGAAATGGCGGAAAGTTTCCTTCATCATGGGGTGATATGGGTTAAAACTTACCACAGACTCGGCATCCTAGTGCAAGAAGGCAGAAATAACTGAACAGCTAATATCTCCCCCAGCTTCATCGTATCTACGAAGCTGCTCAAGTATTTCCGCAGCACTGCACTAGGGGGAATCCATGAAGCATTGGTGTTATAAAACTTGGTATGACTAGCGCTCAAAGTTTAGATCCCCCTAAATCCCCCTTAAAAAGGGGGACTTTGATTAATTTTTTGTTGCCTCGGATAGAAAAAAGCGAAGCATCCTTTGGTCTCCCCCTTTTGAAGGGGGACGGAAGGGGGATCTAAAAGGGGGACGGAAGGGGGATCTAAAAGGGGGACGGAAGGGGGATCAAAAAGGGGGACGGAAGGGGGATCAAAAAGGGGGACGGAAGGGGGATCTAATAGGAG
>NZ_JAVJQP010000204.1:0-8780 GCF_040218875.1 Coleofasciculus sp. D1-CHI-01 | reverse complement strand
TCTGGATAGGCGATGAGGAGATAGAACGATAGAGTTTCCTCCAGGATTGAGCTGGATTCAATAAATCATCAGGTAACTGAGGTGGCATCATGTATAAACCCCTACAAAAGAAAAATTCCTCCTGGACTCCAACAACGGCACAGAAAAAGAGCAAGAGTCCGTCTAAATTAGGGCATTTTTCGATTCAACCCAAGCCAAATCAGAAATCGTCTCAGTCGCAGGAAATAGGGGAGTATTCCAGAGACTCGGCGGATAGACTAGCCGCGAATGTGATGCGAAGTCTAGAAACCAAGGGTTCCCAGGAGACGGAAACGCCAACAGTGCAGCCTAAGTCCGAATCAGGGATTTCAGTTGCTGATGTCGTCGGACAGAAAATGCCCACCCTGACGCCACACACCCTGAGTCCACTCCAGAGAAAGTTAACAGTCGGGCAACCGGGGGATAAGTACGAACAGGAAGCCGACACAGTAGCGGCAAAAGTTGTCGAACAGATTAATTCTCCCACGTCCCAGCAATCCGTACAAGGAAAAGTAGAGCCTGTCGTTGAGCCGACAGTGATGCGTGATGGTGGAGTTGGTGGAGGTGCGGTTGATGCTTCTATTGAGCAAGGTATTCAACAAGCCAAAGGTGGTGGACAGGGGCTTTCAGAGGACGTTAGAGAGCCAATGGAGCAGGCGTTTGGGGCGGATTTTAGTGGCGTGAGGGTGCATAACAATAGCAATGCTGATCAGCTTAATCACTCCTTAAATGCCCGCGCGTTTACGACGGGTCCGGATATCTTTTTTAAGCAGGGGGAATATAATCCAGGAAGTCGGGATGGGCAAGAGTTATTGGCACATGAATTAACTCATGTAGTTCAGCAGGGAGTTGGTCAAAAACAAACTTTGCAAAGAACTCTAGGGGATGGACATGACTTAACCTCTCCTCGTTTCTCCAAATTGCTGGATTTGGAGGAAGCATACGATGACGAAACCCTGATTAAGAAAGGCTCCTCTGGTCGAGGTGTGCAAGCTATCCAGCAAGCTTTATACGACATCGGCATCCCCCTGCCAAAATTTGGAGCAGACGGGGAATTTGGCGCAGAAACTGATGCCGCAGTTCGTCAATTTCAAAAAGGCAAAGGTCTTGTACCCGATGGACTGGTTGGTCCGAAAACAATGGCTGCTCTTGATGCTCGTTTCCCACCTGTGACTCTTCCGGCTAAGGCTAAATTAAGAGCTACGTGGAATTGGTCTTGCGTAAAGGATATTCTCTGTCCTTGGAGTCCTCACACGGTTGATGTACTGAGTTCCTATACTGTCAAATCCTTTGATAGTATCTTCTGGGATGACGAGAAGTGGGATGGTAAATCTTGGGTTGTAGATCCATTTCCTGGTGGAGGATACCAAAGCACATCTGACAGGGAAATTGGTCTTCTCAATGATGAAACCTGCGAGGCAGTTGCGGAAACTCTTTACCACGAGGTACTCCATGCTAAGCAACCTAGTACCCACTCTACTACTCAAGAGGTAGAAGGCTATGCTTATCGAATTGGGGAGGAATTTTCTATCGGAATGGGTCTCTCTGGGTTTCCTGAACTTCGCTCCAGTGATGCTCAAGGGCGGGAGTATGCTGATCAAGCTAAGGTAGACGAATTTGTAGCGGCTGAGTACCCTTCAGTTGCAGGAGGAGGAGAGGAAATCATCGGACGATTAGGTTCTGGTCCTGATGTGGAGGTTCTTCGCCCAGATGGTAGTGTTTATGTTCGACCTGCAAAGATTGGTGAAAAAGTTCCTGGTCCAATCCGGACAGTTAACGAAGTGACACATGATACTTCTAAATGGACATGTTAATCCACTTTTTCAGCTACTTTCTCAATGTCGTTAACCCGAATCCTCCTATGTCTCCTACTCTCACTGGACAAACGGTTACCATCACTTATGAGTCAAACCTAGCTATAGGTCATGGTCACTTTGAACTGAATAACCCCGACGATTCTCCCCTTTCAGCTTCTGTGAAACATCTTTGGTTAAAGGTAGGAGATGAGCGTCAGTTAGTACAGCCAGTTACTGTCTGGGATCGAGAGGAACAAGTCAGTTTAGACCCCCAGTCTTTCCAAGTTAGCGCCAATGATTCTTTGGAATTTTATATGACTTTTCCCAAAATAACAGATCAACCTGCCTTTGGAGAGTCTGTGGGGGTCGTATTACAGTTGCAGGCAGGTGAGGTTTGCCTAGAAGCGACGTCTCCTATAAAGTTGGTAAGGCGATGGAGACGGTAAATTAAAACGTCAAATCGGAGAAAAGGTATAAGGTGAAGGGGAAGCCGTGCGATCGCGCTTGGGAATTTGTCCTGGAAAGCCCCATTTAACGAGACAGTAGATAGCAAAATTAGCTGTGTTAAAATGACAATCTAATAACGTGTAGGCGATGGCTGTTTTGGTTAGTGCGATCGCGGATACAGAAACGCCAACAGTACAGCCTCAGTCAGAATCAAGGATTTCAGTTGCTGATGTCGTCGGACAGAGAATGCCTACCCTGACTCCACACACCCTGAGTCCACTCCAGAGAAAGTTAACAGTCGGGCAACCAGGAAATAAGTACGAACAGGAAGCCGATACAGTAGCGGCAAAAGTCGTCGAACAGATTAATTCTCCCACGTCCCAGCAATCCGTACAAGGAAAAGTAGAGCCTGTCGTTGAGCCAACAGTGATGCGTGATGGCGGTGTTGGTGGAGGTGCGGTTGATGCTTCCGTTGAGCAAAGTATTCAGCAAGCCAAAGGTGGCGAACAGGGGCTTTCCGAGGACGTTAGAGAGCCAATGGAACAGGCGTTTGGGGCTGATTTTAGTGGCGTGAGGCTGCATAACAATAGCAATGCTGATCAGCTTAATCGCTCCTTAAATGCCCGGGCGTTTACGACGGGTCCGGATATCTTTTTTAAACAGGGAGAATATAATCCAGGGAGTCGGGATGGGCAAGAGTTGTTGGCGCATGAGTTGACTCATGTAGTGCAGCAGACTACTGCTTCAAAGCCAATAGCACGGATGAAAACTGAGGTAATCCAACGAGTTGCTGTGGCTGCACCTGCTGTTGTTTTTGGTCCTGTGGGTTTGACAATTGTTGGATTTGGGATTGTTGTTTGGTACTTGAACAACGGCGGTTGGGAAGAAATTGGCAGGATTAGTAATGTTATTGCTAGAGGTATTGATGGTACTCTGGAAGACCTTGAAAATATACTTAATAGAGCGGGTGATACGGCTAGAGAGGGGCTAAGGGAAATTGAAGATTATATTCGAGAACATATTTTCCCAATGGCTGCTCGGGGAAATCAAGCGGATACAGGCATATTGGCAGAAGCTAACGAACTCATAAGTAGCGGTAGAGCTGGAGATATTTGTGAAGCACTTGCTATCTTGATGGCGGAGGCTAAAGCTGCTGGAGATACCAACAAAATCAACAGAATCAAAGCAACCCAAAAAGCAAAAAGATGTAGGCACAGTCGCCATAGTCGCGATAGTTAGAGTTAAGGAGTTATTTTTATGCAAGATACTAGGATTAATAAGTTAATAGAAAAGTGTGCTTCTGGCGAACCTAAAGAGCAAGCTCTCGCACTTCAGGAATTAGTCAAAATGAAAGCTGATTCGGCTGTCCCCGTGATATTAGAATTACTGCATTCTTCTGATGAGGGAATTCGCTTCTGTGCAGCAGAAGCTCTTGGTGATTTGGGAGAAAACGAAATTGAATCTGTTGGTTCTGCACTTATAAACTTACTAGTCGATCCAAAAGAGCTGGTTAGATCGGGGGCAACAGATTCCTTGGGAATACTTGCTTATAAACCAGCAAGAGATTCAATCGAGTCCTTGTTACTTAACGATTCGGCTCCCCTGGTTCGGGCGTCAGCAGCAGAAACGCTTGGAGATCTAGGAGATCCTGATGCTCTAGATACTTTAAAATCAGCAATGCAAGATCCTGATGAAGCAGTTCGGTCATATACGGCTAACTCCCTCGGACTTGTAGGTAAACCCGATCTATTACCACAGCTTCAAACTTACATTGAATCAGAAGATTCCCTAGAAGTTAAAGCTGAACTATTAGCAGCTAAATACAGGCTTGGTGACACGGAAGCCATGAAATCGCTATTGACTTTTTTTGAAAATGCGGATGAAGATTTAGCTACCGTTATGCTCAATATATTAGGTGATTTGATAGATCGTAAAATACCATTAACAATTACTTCTGATGCATCCGAAATTTGTCAAGTATTGAATTTACTTGAAAAGCGTTTCCCACTATTAGCTCATCATAGTCAGAGCATTATAGCAAAATTAGCCGTGTTAAAATCACAATCTAATCAAGTGTAGGCGATCGCTGTTTTGGTTAGTGCGATCGCGGATCTTGTCGGCTGCGTTAACGAAGTAACGCACCCATCCAACTTGATGACAGTGCGTTATGGCAAGATTTATGCTTTATGCGCTACGTTGTTTCTCGCAGTTCGCTGGTGCATACTGATAGTGTTCTGGATAGGCGATGAGGAGATAGAATGATAGAGTTTCCTCCAGGATTAAGCTGGATTCAATAAATCATCAGGTAACTGAGGCGGCATCATGTATAAACCTCTACAAAAGAAAAATTCCTCTTGGACTCCAAGGACGGCACAGAAAAAAAGTAAGAGTGCTTCTAAATTAGGGCATTTTTCGATTCAACCCAAGCCGCAGCAGAAATCGTCTCAGTCGCCGGAAATAGGGGAGTATTCCAGAGACTCGGCGGATAGACTAGCCGCGAATGTGATGCGAAGTCTAGAAGCCAAAGATGCCCAGGAGACGGAAACGCCAACAGTGCAGCCTCAGTCAGAATCAAGGATTTCAGTGGCTGATGTCGTCGGACAGAGAATGCCCACCGTGATGGCACACACCCTGAGTCCCCAAGTAAGAATGGCTTCTGAAGTGTCACCAGAAAACCCGATTCAACGGCAATGTGCTGATTGTGCCTCTCCCCAACAAGAACAATCAACCACAGCCGGGAAAGACATTGAGCAGATATCGTCAGAGGCTGGAGCAATCCAAACAAAACTGACTGTCGGAGCGCCCGGAGATCCCTACGAGCAAGAAGCTGACCGAGTGGCGGCTCAAGTGGTTTCTATGTCAGCACCTCCTGACAATTCAGCTCCAGTTCAGCGTTTAGCAAAAGAGAATAACCCCATTCAGAGAGAGTCGTTGGCACAGTCGATTACGCCTGTCGTACAGAGGCGATTATCTGAGCAGGTGCAAACGCAAGGATTAGTGCAACGGGCATTTCAAGCAGGTGGAACTGAAGCGTCTGAAGATTTAGAGAGCCGTTTGAATACGTCTAAGGGTGGAGGTTCTCCTTTATCGGAGGACGTGAGAGGGTTTATGGAGCCGCGTTTTGGTTCTGACTTTAGTGGAGTGCGGGTGCATACGGGTGGTGAAGCGGTGCAGATGAATCAGGAGTTGGGCGCTCAGGCGTTTACTCACGGGCAGGATATTTTCTTTAACCAAGGGAAGTATAATCCCGGTTCAACCGATGGGAAACTTTTGTTGGCACATGAAATGACTCATGTGGTACAGCAGACCGGTGCAGTCTCACCCAAGCAAGAACAGCAATCTATTCAATCAGAGAGTTCCGCCCACAAAGTACCTGGATATCTCCAATCGATTTTTTCTTCTCAACAAGGTAATACTGCCTTGTATCGCAAAGAATTACAAGATTTTCAGCAGGTAAACAGCAATAAAACTCTGGATCAATATCAATCTCAACTACAAGAACCTAATCAACGGGTTGAAATTACCCAAACTGCCCCTCTGCAACAAGCACGACTCATGATGCGGGGAAATTCTGCCCCAGGTAAACCGGGAAAGCAGGTCAGTTCAAAAGCTATGGGTCGTCTTGACAAAGCGAAAGAAGCAATTAAACACACTAAATCCGTGTTTTTATACGGTGCAGGTAATCAGACAAAAGCATTGAAGGCAACTAACTTTAACTCCCAGTTCCGTATGTTGGTTGTGCGTGACGATCCTCAGGTTCTTCAGGCTGTGGGTGCAACGAGTTTCTGGCAGTTGACTGACTCGGTGAAGCCTATTGCGGCTGCCAATCCGGAAGCCTTGACAGCAGCTAAGGCAGATCTCGCTCATGGTGGCAATTGTGGTGAACACGCTGAGGTTGCTTTTGATTACTTACGGGTTCAGGCTGTAGGTGAAACGCTCCACTGGTCTTCTAAACAGGGATTAGACCATGACTTTGTTCTTATGGGCGTACCAGAAGACACTGATGCGGACATTGTTGTGGCAGATCCTTGGCCAACAAGAGCTACTGCAACAACATGGGAAGATCACTTTGCCTATACATCAGACCGTGAAAAAATCCAACTGAAAAACAGCATGGTTGCAGATGGTCAAAATGTTAAAGCTGTTATTGCTGCTGGTCTCACACTGACTGATAAAGGTAAGCAGGTTGCAGCCCTGAAACGCTCTGATAAACAAACAAAAGAATTACTGAAACGCAGTAAGGAACTTCATTTCTGGACACATTCTGATGCCGCAGCAAAGGGACATGACTATGACTATCATACATGATTGCTGTCAGCATATCACAGTTTCTCTAAATACTTTGGTAACGGGCAAAGATACCCACAAGCAAGGCAAGGAATAATACTATGAAAGCTAGCAATTTAATTAGTTTGATTGCTGTGGTTATCTGGGGGTGTCAAACCTCTGCCAGCGTCAATTCTAGCCCTATTCCTTTAACTTCACAATTAAACCCCAAAGAAACACCTATGACAAATCCGATGAGACCCACAAATTCTGTTAGTTTCATTCCAGGACGGCCAATTAAGCCATCCAGTCAACTACTCAATTGGCTCAACAACGAAACGCAGACAGCTTCTGGCTCAAGAAAACGACTGCGACTTCCAGTGGTGATTTATTTCCAAGATTCCTACCGACTCGCCCTTGGTAATTCCTTTATCGGGACATCTGATCAAGACCGTGACCAAGACACTATTTTTTTGTCTCTTAGTGACGTTGCCATGAGCATATCACTTTTATCTACGTTGAGAGATATCTGCCCAAAAACGGTAAATTCATGTGCCGTATGGCTCGAAGGTTATTGGGGATCACTAATTGATTTTGACTTACCTGAACTATCTGCACTCAGACAAGATCAAGGAGAAAATACAAAATCGCCTTTTTCTGTTCTGAAAGTCCATGAACTGATTCAAGAACAACCAGAGCAGGATGAGGAGATAAGAGTGTTTATTGAGTCTCCGTCTCCGTGAATTTGGAGATTAAGCCTCACCCAGCTCAAGTCTTGACAGAAATTAAGTTTCCAACCGGAGAGGATAGCAGTGGCTAATTTTAGCCTAACCGATAGAGATGTTACTGACTTAACGAAATTTCAAGAACTGCTGCCAGATGTACGCAGCTACATTCGGCAATATGCACCATCTGACTGGCCTGAGTTTCGCTCAGTTTTGACGGCTGTCACGGATGAACCCTTAAGTGCGCTGGCAATTTTGCCGTTGGCAAGTTGTGCGGCGGTGGGCGGTAATCCACGAGAAGCGATTCCAGTAAGCGCTGCTTGGGTAGTCCTCAGTTTAGCTATGCGTATCTTAGATGATTTGCAGGATCAGGATCGGTCTGATGCGCTGTGGGCAACGATTGGTTTGGCTCGCAGCTTTAACTTCAGTGCAGCCCTCTATGCTTTATGCAATGAACTCCTAGCTCAAGCTGCATGGACTCCTGAGCTTTATCGAGTCATGAATCAACACTTTGCTCAAACAGGACTGCGCTTATCAAAAGGTCAAGATCGGGATCTATGCAATCTAACTCTCACGATTGAAGACTACTGGCATACGATAGAAGACAAAAATGCTAGTGCCTTTGTTTTAGCCTGTACTGCTGGTGGACTTTGCGGTACTGATAACCCAAAATTTCTTGATGCCTGTCGCAGGTTTGGATATCATCTTGGATTGGCTCTACAGTTGTTTGATGATTTTGAAGGAATTTGGGGACAATCTGGCAGGGGTGACTTGGTAATGGGTAAGATAACATTGCCAGTTATTTACGGTCTCAACGTAGCCCATAATCGGCGTGATGAACTCCAGAAACTAATCGATGATGCTAGTTTAGCGAAGGAATCAGAACGGATTCGTGAGATTCTCGATCAGATTAATACTCGTGATTTTATGATTTGGACGGCCTTGCAAGAGCGTAAAAAAGCGGTTGCAGCTTTGGAACCCTGTCCAGGTCAGCAGGGGGTTACGGCTTTAACTGCTTATGTAACTACAATTTTTGCCCACATTGAGGATGTTTTGAGGTAGCGCGATCGCGCTATTCTTGACCAAACCAAAAAATGTTTAGAGTTAGTAAGGCGATGGAGACGGTAAATTAAAATATCAAATCGGAGAAAAGGTATAAGGTGAAGGGGAATCTGTGCGATCGCGCTTGGGAATTTGTCCTGGAAAGCCCCATTTAACGAGACAGTAGATAGCAAAATTAGCTGTGTTAAAATCACAATCTAATAACGTGTAGGCGATGGCTGTTTTGGTTAGTGCGATCGCGGATATTGTCGGCTGCGTTACGGCAAGATTTATGCTTTATGCGCTACGTTGTTTCTCGCAGTTCGCTGGCGCGTAGTGATAGTGTTCTGGATAGGCGATGAGGAGATAGAACGATAGAGTTTCCTCCAGGATTGAGCTGGATTCAATAAATCATCAGGTAACTGAGGTGGCATCATGTATAAACCCCTACAAAAGAAAAATTCCTCCTGGACTCCAACAACGGCAC
>NZ_JAVJQP010000149.1:0-19760 GCF_040218875.1 Coleofasciculus sp. D1-CHI-01 | reverse complement strand
ACATAAAACCCACCTGCCTCAGCCGATTTGTAGGTTAATAAATCACCGACTATACCAAACCCAACGTCAAGAATAGACCGATTTAATCCGGCTTTCTGTTTCTGACGCTTACCCTTCTTTGCCTTCCGAGTCATACCCTTGACGTTTAACTGCTCACCACCGATTAGGCTATTGCCGCTCACTATATCACTGGTTACTTTGTGCAGCCAATCTTCCCGTTGTCGGGCTATCTTGCTCTGAAGTTTAGAGATGCGTTTGCGTTCCTTTTTCCATCGTCTCGATCCCAAAACTTTTTTGTTCCTATTAGGTGGTCTTTTACGTCTTAACCGCTTTGAGGCGGCTTTAACCTTTCGCGATTACGTTCTACATATCCCCGACTTCGTAGGAGTTGTCGGGGATCTTGCTAGGAGTTGTGGTAATCGCTTTCATGAAAGGCTCTCACGAAAAACCGCTTATTGAGAATCCATCTCTATTTGTGTAGATGAACTCATCCGCATCAGCCTTTCTTGCTCACTCTCCGGTTCTGTAACCAGAAACTCCATGTTAGACAGTGTAGACATCATTCCCTGAAGCGGCATGATCCGATCAAACCCGATGGTCATTGTTCCCGCGCTTTGCATAGCAAAAGACTGAATCTGAAAATTCACACCGGGAGGCGTTCCGGGAAGATTCATTTGGCTCGATTCTTGAGATTGCTGTTGCATACTCATCTTCAGCGTCACCTGATCTTCCTTAATATCTTCCACCTCATATAAAACTTGAACCTGATCCAATGGCAACCCAGAAACAGGTACAGCGCTAGAGACTTGCCAGGTTGCGCCCACTCCCACTGCTGCTTTGGGAAACGGTGCTGCTGATAATTGCTCTAAGGAACTCAACATTTGCTGTAGAAGTTGTTGGAGGTTGGGATCAAGATCCGCCGGTAACGATACGTCCACATCTTTGGTGATTCCCTGCTGATTAATCACAAACTCAATGGTTACATCTTGGAGTTGTTGCAGTTGCGATCGCAGGTTTTGAATCAGTTCCGGCGGAGCAGTTGTATCCGAGACTACATCCACATCCGTGTAAGTCACTTTAATATGAGTATCCCCATTCGCCTCAACCTGAGTCACCTCTGACTCAATCGTCATCTGCATAGCAGGCATATTGACATCAGGCATAACCTGACCATCCACCGCCCCTGTCATGTCCATATTCATCGTCAGGACTGTGGTTTGCTTGGTGTTGGCGGCGGGTTTAAACCGCAAAATTTGCCGAGGTTGAACGCCTGGATCAAGTAAGACTATGGTTGATTTCGCTTCAGTCGCACTTTCGGCGGAGTCAGGAATGGTTTCAATCAATGGTGTTTGAGCATTGACAGAGGGAGATGGCGACGTTATTCCCCATCCGGTAATCAGTAAGCAGGCAGCGCCTAAGACGAATGGTTTTTTCATCAGGTTATTCGAGATTTAGATTCTCCTTTCAATCTAGCTCACCAGAATATGCAGAAAAAATATAGAAGTGTAGGGGCGGGTTTTATCGATAACATGAGAGCCATAAACCGATAATACTAAATCCGGGTTAACTACCCCCTTTATGGGTGCAGAATGGGGTGTGGGATGTGGGGAATAGCAGCCAAGGGATAAAGGGGGGTGACAAAGGCGGATTTGGTATTATAACCCAGTCCGCGCAGGCGGACTTTGTTTGTCTAGCTGCGATTTCAATCGCCCTGGTTTAAGCTTATGGCGGATTCTAGAATCCTTTACCTTGGGATCGATTTCGGTACATCTGGCGCACGAGCCATAGTGATTGACGCCACAGGTGCCATTCAATCCGAAGCGCAATGGGCGTTTGCGGCGACTCCCCTGGCTGAATTAACGGCAATTTGGCAAAACACTCTGTATCGGCTAATTGAACAAATTCCGGCATCGATTCGACAGGATATTACTCGTATCGCCATTGATGGGACATCAGCGACTGTACTGCTGTGCGATCGCGAAGGTACTCCAATTACTGAACCACTTCTCTATAATGATGGGCGAGGGATAGAGGTGATGGAACAATTAAAGCAGATTGCTCCAGCTAATTCCGTGGTTCTCAGTGCCACTTCGAGTCTGGCGAAACTCTTGTGGTTAACTCACCATACACCAGGCACTCTGGAAAATTATTACTTCCTCCATCAAGCCGACTGGTTAGCCTTTTTATTACACGGTAAGCTCGGAATTAGCGACTATCACAATGCCTTAAAGCTGGGATACGACCCAGAAAAACTAGAGTATCCCACTTGGATGAAACAACTCCCACTCACACCAATATTACCCCAAGTCCTAGCTCCGGGAACGCCAGTCGGTGAAGTCACTCCAGAGATCGCGTCCCGGTTAGGATTACACCCAGACTGTCAGGTTTGTACGGGTACAACAGATAGTATTGCTGCATTTCTCGCCAGTGGTGCCAAGCATCCCGGTGAAGCCGTCACCTCTCTGGGTTCTACATTAGTCCTGAAGTTATTGAGTCATACCCGCGTCGAGGATGCGAGTTACGGAATTTATTCTCACCGACTGGGAAACTTATGGTTAACCGGAGGTGCATCGAATACCGGAGGTGCTGTACTGCGACAATTTTTCAGCGATGAAGAACTTGAAGAACTTAGCCATCAAATCAACCCTGAGCAAGAAAGTCCCCTAGATTATTATCCATTATTAAAAAGAGGCGATCGCTTTCCCATCAATGATCCTCATCTGTCTCCCAAATTAGAACCTCAACCTGCCAACCCTGTAGAATTTCTCCACGGTTTACTCGAAAGCATTGCCCGTATTGAAGCACGAGGCTATCAACTATTACAACAACTCGGTGCGACTCCCCTCACCTGTGTCTATACGGCGGGAGGAGGTGCTAAAAATACGACATGGACAGCGATTCGCCAACGTCAGCTTCAGGTTGCCATTCAGCCCCCCAGACACATAGAAGCAGCTTACGGTACAGCATTATTCGTCAGGAACCCCATAAAAGATAGCTAGGGAAGCAGGGGAAGCAGGGGTAGCAGGGGTAGCAGGGGGAGCAGGGGAAGCAGAGGGAGCAGGGGGAGCAGAGGGAGCAGGGGGAGCAGGGGAAGCAGAGGGAGCAGGGGTAGCTGGGGGAGATATTAGCTGCTGGCGTTATTTCTGCCGTCTTGCACTAGGGGCTTGATATCCGATTATCGACTCGACGCCATCAGTTGCTGAGGCTGGTAGTCGGAACCTTGCTTATTCGCACAAAATCCCAAATCATGCTTTTGTCCCGGTTCAATAACCCGTCCCCAATCCATCGGCGTGACAATATATTCTGATCCTTTCTGTTGAAAATTCCCATTCCAACTCTGATTAATCGCCGCTTGATTCATCTGAAATTGCACTTGCCAATCGCGCACTTTGTTATCCGTGGGATTAATAACCGCTAAACTCATGCAAAATCCCTCTTGCCAATCCGATTGTAGATTAGACATGACTTTCAATTGCGGTGGAGTGGTGGGAATCCTGACGGAGGGAGGAAACTCAGCGTCACTCCTAATCGCCACGGCTGATAGTTCTCGCAGTTGGTAATCCGAACCCTGCTTATTGGCGCAAAATCCTAACTCGCGGCTTTTTCCGGGTGCGATCGCACGTCCCCAGTCCACGGGTTTCCCGACATACTCTGAACCCTGGGCTTTAAAGTTCCCATTCCAGGTCTGACTAATTGTCGCCTGATTCATCTGGAACTGCACTTGCCAATCCCTCACCGCCTGATCCGTGGGATTGATCACCTCGATACTCAGACAAAACCCATCTTGCCAATCTGATCGCATCGTTGAGGTGACTTTTAATTCCGGTTGACGGGGACGGGGTTTGAGGGTGGGATTCATCCCTAGGGATGGACTAGGTTTAATATCAGGAATGAACGCCATGGCGGGTTTGTGGGCAAATCGAGTGGCAATTAGGACTCCTTGCAGTAAATCTTGCTTCGGTTCCTGCACCGTCAGCCAGTCATCTTTGAGCAGTCCTCCGGTATCATCACTATTGGGATTCCAACTCCAGTAGGCAAAACCCAAATCCTCTTTCTGGACAAAATTAACCAGTTTCTGTTGCCAAACGCCTTCCTTGGATTGGGAATCAACTTGTCGTCCGCCAAACTCCCCGATAAAGACGGGGGCGATTCCTTTTCTGGCAATATAATTCCAGCCGATTTCCCAGCGTCGGGTGAGATTTTGGGGAAAACTGGGTTCAGAAAACCAGGGTTGATCAAAGACGCCCGGACCATATTCATGGGGAGAATAGACCACTTTATTAGGACGGGACAATCGTACTGGGAAGCGTTCCACGCCCTCTAGATTCGCGCCCATCCAATGAATATCCAGTTGTTGACCGGGAACGTTATTTTCTACCCCTTCAACCACCATTAACCAATCCGGATTAATCTCCAGAATCGCATTCCCAGCCCGTTCCGCCGCCAGTCGCCAATCGGTTTCCAAATCCCCAGTTCCCCAACTGGCGCGACCATGGGGTTCGTTTTTCAGGTCAGCCCCAATCACGTTTAATTGATTTTTGTAGCGTCTGGCTAACACTTTCCAGGTGTCAATCCAATCGGCTTCAGTGAAGCCATCACCATACCACAATTCGGGAATCCGTTCATCGTTGAGTCGGTGCGAGTCCAACAGAATCATTAACCCTTGGCGATCGGCTTCTTGGATAATCATATCCATCACCTGTAGGGGCGATTTGCCTTCTAGTTCAGCATTTGCACCGATACTATAATCAATCCCAGTCACCTCTGGAGCTCTCAGGGATTTTACGGCATAAGGAAGTCGGATCATGTTGTATCCCAATGCTTTAATCTGAGCCAACATCTGCTTATAATCCCGTTTCCACAACCCGTGAGGGGCGTGCATTTCGGTTTCAATACCAAACCAGTTTACGCCTCGCAGAATGACAGGTTTACCTGTCGCATCCACAATTTTTGCTCCCTCGGTCGAAAGGGGAAAGGTAACGGTAATGATCGGATTGTTCGTCGCCGCCACGGGTAAATCTGTTGCCCAATCGACGCCCATCACCAGTGATAAAAGGAAGGCTAAGAGGAAACAAATCCCTCGGCGTAAGCCCCGGAGTTTTCGCCTTCGTTCCTGGCTATTGTTTTGCAGTGGGGGCGACAAATCCTTGCTTAGGGGCGATCGCGCCCCAGCTTTTGCCTTTGGCATCTTCTGCCATCTACCTGCCTTCTGTTTGTCTTCAGTCAAAGGATTTTCCATCCGGCGTAGCATCAAGGATGGGATATGGCGAATGGGTAAGAGTAGGTCTTGGAAAATGTTAAACATAGTGGTGTGGATATCCGAATCAGAAACGGTAACAATTGCAATCCCGACTTGGCAATTTTTGGGCGTTGTAATCCCAATCGACGCTCCCAAGCGATCGCTCTCCTGTCTACTAAGTATTCTAGATAAAGTCTAGTGCAAGCAGGCAGAAATAACGCCAACAGCTAACATCTCCCCCAGCTCCCAGACGTAGCATGCTACGTCTCTACATTGCTCCCCCGGCTCCCCCGGCTTCATCGTATCTGCGAAGCTGCTCAAGTTTTTTATGCCCGCTGCACTAGGGGGCATAGCCAACTGGCTTAGGGTTAAGAAATGAGCCAAAAATTGTCAGAACAGGGGAGAGCTTGGTTGGTTGGGGTCAAGACTGTTCCTCACCCTGTCGAGTTTGACCCGAAGTCTCTATCTGATGTTCCCTCGTCTTAGTAATATTTTCTCTCTTTGAACTTTAATTGTAAAGAGATTATAGGTTTATAAAGTTTACGTAAAAATACGGACTTATCCTCGGATTCTTAATCGTAACTTTATAAAACTATATGGACATTTTTTGTCACAAAGATTAACCTTAAAACAGTCCTCCTTGAAGTCCTCCTGCCAGTTGGAATTTCTCTCGCCAACGTTTAATAGTCATTAACAGTACAGTACGACGAACACTGGAAATTGTCACTAGGAACTACAAATTATGACGGGCTCTCCACTACAACGATTCTTAATTACACCTGCCGTTATCTCGACCGCCGTATTTGGTGTCTTGACCTTACCTCTGGCTATCTTTGGGGATCAGCCAGTCACCATTCAACTCCAAGACGAACCTATATTTCATGGGGAACTCCGAGATCCTAATGTGGCTATGCCTTACCTGGGTTTAGTGGCTGTACTCGGCTTGACAGCAGGAGCCTCTAGCATTGCCATAACCGGTTGGCGTCAGTCTGCCCGTAAATCTGCACAGACGGAAGCACAACTCTCCAGTTTGGAGCAAAACTTGAAAGAACGAGACGAATTATTAGAGTCTCTCAAAGCCGAAGAATCTCGACTAACCGCCTCTGGCTTAACCTCCTTTTTGGATGAAGAACTCCAAACCGGAGTCCAGGCGTCTCCAGAGGAGCAGCCAGCTCAATCCGAATCAGAACCCGCACCTGAACAGAGTCAACCGGAACCTGCATTGTCACTACCCCAAGTGACTCAACCAGCACCTGCACCGACTCCCCAGCCAGAGGTCAAACCAGCACCTGCACCGTCATCTCCTCCCTTTGTAATTAATACTTCACTCGCGACGACGCCCTCTGAGAGTTCTACTCCAGCCACCGTGCAATCCGCCGCCGCCAAGTTTGCTTCCGCCCAAAGCTACATGGCTTATGCGTCCAAAAAAGCCCCAAGCGAACCGCAGAATGTGACCCCTGCACTCACTTCCTCAGACTTGGAAAAACTGCAAGGTCAATTCCAACAGATTAAGGAGCAAATGGAATTTCTCAACAAGGCAATACAAGCCCAGGAGCATACACCCGATTCCTCAGGCACAGCACACCCAACCCAACTGCGCGTGATTAAAAATTGGTCGGTGGAAAAGATTTCTTAGGGATTCGTTAATGTCTTGACACCGATTTTATCGCTTGTTTGAGTTAATCGCCAAGAATTCAACGTCTTGGCAAGTGAGCTACTTTCGGTTAAGCTGTCATGCATTTCAATTGGATATTAGTAGGGAGAAAGATTTTTAGTAGGGAGAAAGATTTTTAGTAGCGAGCAATATTTTTAGTAGGGAGAAATATTTTTAGTAGCGAGCAATATTTTTAGTAGCGAGCAAGATGCTCGCACTACATACAAGGATTTCGCCATGATTGACATTAAGGTTTAAATGCCGAACCGTTTAAGACGGACTGGTATTCCCCTGTGCCCGGTTAGAATTTCCTTGAAGCTGGTTGGACAACATGGAAATAATTTGATCCACTTTCCGGCGATTTTGCTCGCCAATCCATAACGGTAGAACTTGAGTCTCGGCTAATTGTAAGACTAGCGACATAATTTCACTGTTTGATGCCTCTCCATGGAGCAGTAAAACTAACATGGCTTGGTGTTCGTCTGCTATCTGTTTCGCTTTAGGCAAAATTTCCAGGGATTTAGCCCAGTGGACTGGGAACATCAGGTGAGGCGGTTGATTGGCTCCAATGTCAACGAGGGTTGGCTCCAAAATAGTACAAGTACCGTCCTCTTTTTCATACCAAGGGCGACTATTGGGGGAGGAAGCTGCCTGTGATTGCATAAGATTGCCCATTGATTATCTGGATTATTTTTGTTCTATTTAATCAAATTTTTTTTAAGATTGTCGAGCTTCTCTCAAGAAAATACCGTGGAATTACGGACAGGATAATTTGCCAGAAAATAAAAATCAGTAGATTCCACGAGTAGAGACGTTGTCGACAACGTCTCTACTATCTGGGACAGTATGAGCTTCACCCCCAAGACACAAGCGAAACACCAACTACTATGTTATTGGATGTCCCTTCGTTTTTTCCCAATCCTCTAATGCTCCAACAACAAAGCTTGCAGCAGGATGATTGAGGAACTGTTCAAAGGCTTTAACACTACCTGTTGCTAAAGCACTGAGAATTCGCTTAGCTAGTGTGGGATTGTTTTCAATGTGTTCCATGGCTTCAAGTGTTAATGCCATCTTTCCTGTGTTGGTGTTGATGTCATAAGACTTGTCAAGCTGTTCAAGTAGGGCTTGAATTTCCTGTGCGGCGTCAGCGATAATTTGTCTTTGTTCGGATGCATAGTTGTTATTGATGATACTGTTTTGGCTTCCTGAATTTTTTCCCGTTATAATACCCTGTGTTCCTTCATTAGCAATGCTGACTGCAGGAGCGTGAATGTTGATTTGTTTTCTAGAGTCTGACATGAGCTGTAAAAGTTATTCTTGTCGGTAGTTAATTCAAAATCTGTATTTGGCTGTGCCGCTTCTATCGGTAATAAAAAACTAGGCGGCTTCGGTGATACTTAACTAGGACCCTCGGACATAGTTGTCTTGCCTGTTTTTTTGACAACCTTTATTCTCTGTCGCTAAATTTCCCTGTGCGCCCTTATTACCAACACTTGTGACAGGACTGTAGAAATCGTATTGATTTGTGGTAGATTTTCCCATGAGTTTTGGAATATTTCCCAGTTGCTCTTGTAAGCAATTCACTAAATTGAAAAGTTGATTAATATGTTCATTTTTGTCTGCTATTCTAGCTTGATATTGTTTTTCTAGCGCTTCCTGTACCAATTCATATTTACTCCAAAAGTCGTCGTAAATCTTCCCTTTATCTGTATTAGCCGTAACACCAACCTTGATCAAAACCGTTCCGTCTCCTTTATTTTCAATACTTTGAATACTCAGGGGTACATCTTCATGAATTACCTGGGTGTTCGCCAATGAATAAGCAAAAGATTTCCAGTTGACCCCATCACGGAAAATCAAGTCAACGGTTTCTAGGGCTTTCTGGAAAAGTTGAGTAAATTCTCCTGGTGCAAATTCACCGACATGGGGACGACGATCTTGTTGATGTTCCTTTAAATAAATATAAGGGCAAGTCGTGCAATTTAAGTTTGTTTCTCCATTAATATTCCAGTCTTCAATGCATGATCCGGTTAGCGTTACTTCTTCAAAGTTAGTAGCTAAGGCTTGAGTCCTGATTAATTTGGCACCAGTGAGATTCGCACCAGTGAGATTCGCGCCACTGAGATCGGCTTTAGACAGGTTAGCGTCACTGAGATTGGCACCACTAAGATTTGCACCACAGAGTTCAGCGCCTCTAAAATCTACTCCTTTCAAATTAGCGCCCTTGAGGTTAGCTTCGCTGAGGTTAGCTCTAAAAAAACTAGCGCCACTGAGATTTGCACGACTCAAGTTTGCACCAATCAAATCCGCCATGCCAAAATTAACGTTTTCAAGGCAAGCTTGACTAAAATCAGCTCCTACAAGTTTGGCGTCAATGAGTTTTGCATGACGGAGATTAGCTTGATTAAAGTTAGCTAAATTGAGTTGAGCTTTAGTCAAATTTGCTTTAATTAGGTTAGCTTTACTTAAATTTACTTCTATAAGTCTGGTGTCATAAAAATCCGTAGCTTTGAGATGAGCTTGACTCAGATTGGCTTGAGTTAGATCGGCTCTTCTGAACGTAGCTCCATTAAAATGTGCTTGACTGAGATTTGTTTTAATAAGTTGAGCTTCAAATAGACTGACTTTACTGAAATTGGCTTTTCTCAGATCTGCGCCACTCAGATTCGCTCTTCTCAGAAAAGCCTGAATGAGGTAAATCAATCTCGGGTTATCTGCACGGAAAATGGCAATAAAGAGTTTTGCTCGTCTTAAAATCGCTGTCAATGGATTTGTTTCCCATTCATTTTCACCCCTCAGACTTGCCAAAGGGAAAGACAAAATATCCATGTTTACTCTTGGATACCAAGTTTGGTTAATTTTTTTCTATTCACAAGGATAGCCTCGGATTTATAGATATGGCAAGAGCATTAGAGAAATAACGACTTTGTATTATTATTTCGACAGAGTTTTTTATAAATGGTTAGATCAACAATATAGTTTCAATTTACAGGTACTGATTGTGTCAAATACTTCAGTTTACGGATGTTCCTATTGCGCCAATACTTTAGCGCTAATGATCGGTAATCCTTGATTGGAGAGTTACAAATACAAAAAGTATTGAATGGAATGTAGGAGCGAATCACTGGATTACTGGAAATAGAGCAACCAATTACTGAGGTTGACTCGCCCCAGAGCAGACAAACCGCGATCGCGCTTCTTCGTTACACTCCCAACCTCAGTGGAACCAAGCCTCTTCGCCAGAGTCATCTAGAAGGTTAACCCTCATTGAGCCCGAACTGAGCTACCCTAATTAATTAGGTAGAGCCAACTAGCGCACTACCTCATTGTTACCATCACACCCAACCGAGCAATCCCTGGAGATCGGCTGATGAAACTGCTCTGGAATTCCCTTCTACTCTCCTTAGGCATCCTATTGCCAACTTCAACCTCTATCGTTTTAGCCGAGTCTGCGAAAACCCCTGAATCCATTCGTTCTAGTCAAAATCTCACCGTTTCAGATTCCCAGATTGAGCCAACCGTTCAGACGCCAGATCCACTGCATCACCCGATGCAGATGGGATTACCTGAACAAATCGCAGTTGAACACCAATTACCCGCAAACAGAACCGAAGCGATCGCGATTCCAGAGACTCCCTCAGCCGCTTCCCCTTCAGTTATCCTCGCTGAGGATTCCTCGGAAACGCCAAAAACTATCGTCATTCCAGAGGCTGTACCCACTTCAATTCCCTCAACCCCCTCTGATGACACCCCACCAGAGTTCACGACTCAATCTCCCCCATCCACAGTTGAAGACTCGACCGAAGTCGAGACAATAGAAATCCCAGAAACCGTCAGCGATGACTCGGCTGATGTAGAAGACGACAGCGAAACTACCGCCGAAGACTCTATCGAAGTCGAGACGACAGAAACCTCAGAAACCACCAGCGACGACTCCGCTGATACAGAAGAAGACACCGAAACTACCGCCGAAGACTCGACTGAAGTCGAGACAACAGAAACCTCAGAAACCGCCAACGACGACTCGACTGATCCAGAAGAAGACACCGAAACTACCGCCGAAATCCCAGAACTGACGCCCGAAGAAAGGGAACGTCAACAGAAGCTGATTGAAGCCGATCGCCTTTACATGAGCGGTCAATTTACCGCCGCCCAACAGCTTTATCGGGAAGCCAAAGCCTCTTTTGACACGGAAGTAGCCCTAGAGAAACCCGTCGCTATCTATGAGCCGACTGAACTCTCACCTGCGGGTGCAGTGTATTGGCGTCAGTCTGAGGAAGGGTTAGAACAGGAACTAGAAACCAAGATTCTTGTCCCCCTCCAGTTTTTAGTCGAACAGCAACCAGAATTTATCCCTGGTCATTTGCGCTATGCTCAAACCCTCCAGGAGTACGATCGCCAAGAGGAGGCGATTCAGGTATTGGAGAGGGCGACAACCTTATATCCCAATCAGCCGGATTTAATTAAAGCCAAAGTTACCGCCCTAGCCGACACCGAACGTTGGTTAGAAGCCTCCTTAGCCGCCCGCCAGTTTGCCATGCTCAACTTCAATCATCCCCAAGCAGCGGAATTTGAGGTGTTGGCGGAGGAGAATTTAGAACGCTATCGATCGCGCTTGCGGGGTGAACTGAGAGGAAACGCGATCGCGAATGTGATTACGGGGGCGTTGGGTTATATTTTTACCGGAAATCTCTTTGGTCCGATTTCGGCAATTGAAACCACCACGTTAATGCTACGGGGTGAATCCGCCGTGGGTGAAAGCTTCGCCGGAAGAGTACAAAAGCAACTCCCCATGGTTGAAGATGAACAGGTGCTGGAGTATGTCCGGGAAATTGGCAACAAACTCGCGATCGTAGCGGGGCGGGATGAGTTTGAGTATCAGTTTTATGTGGTCATGGATGACCAACTGAATGCCTTTGCTTTACCAGGTGGAAAGATATTTGTCAATGCTGGCGCGATTCTGAAAACGGAATCTGAGGCGGAGTTGGCGGGGTTATTGGCTCATGAACTGGCTCATGCGGTATTATCCCATGGTTTTCAGTTAGTGACGGAGGGGAATTTGATTGCCAATGTTACCCAATATATTCCCTTTGGTCGCACCGCTACAAATTTAATTGTTCTCGACTATAGCCGAGACATGGAACGTCAGGCTGATGCGTTGGGAACAAAGATTTTAGTCGCTGGTGGTTATGCAGCGGATGGACTGCATAATCTCATGATTACGTTAAACGAAGAAGACCGCGATCGCCCCTTATTTGCATGGCTGTCTACTCACCCGAATACAGAGGAACGGATTAGCAATATTGAAACCCTCATTGAGCGCAATGGCTACAACCGTTATACCTACGAAGGCGTCGCCCGACATTTGCAGATTCAAGAGCGAGTGGCGCAATTGCTCAAGGAATACGAAGCGCAACAGGAATGTGAAGAAAATGATGATGAGGAGTGTGAACAGAAAGAGGACACCTTAGAAGAATAGTATTCTAGCAAAAGGGAGTAATATAGCGCTACGCGCCAGGCAATAGGCAATAGGCAATAGTGAAGACAAAAGCTTACTCAAATTGAGTTAATCCGGGAAAAAGTGGCGCTTGCTGTTTATGGTATTTTGCCAAATAATCCCGGAATGATGTCCCCCCAGTTCCTATCTCTACACCTACAAGTTTAAGTTGTTGTACAGCCAGTGATAGATGGAATTGATGAAAGCGGATTTGTAAATTATCGTAAGTCCGCATATTCTTTAAAACTGGACTGGCATGAGGATGATTCAAGAGATAGGAAATCTGTTCCGCTGTCGTGTTTCCAGGACTTCGTTGCAGTAGGGTGTCGTAATAATAGGCGAGATTATGATTATGATAGCGCTCAAACCATTGGGCAATATCATTACCATAGCGGCGGTCAAACTCGGTTTCAGCAATGTGAGGATTGCCCTGGGTGTCTTTAGTTCCTCCTTGCCAATAGTTTCGCACCCCGCTCATAATTTCTAAATGGCGAAACTGGAACGACTGAAACCCACTGGTTGGACCAATAGTTGTGCGAAACTCGGCAAATGCCCGCATTGTCTTGAGAATGGGCATGGTTGTCAATACGACTTCATAAAGGTGCAGAATCCGGGGAAAAAAGTAACAGGCTTCGCTAGTATCTCCGATAATCGGATCAGTATTATCGGCAATCGCTTGCGCTAATGCAGCTAAAACTCGCTCCATATCCAGAATCATTTGATGGAACGCGAGTTCACAAATTTGATGAACGGCAATAAATAAGTCTTCGTCTTGGGAGGCGGTGAGTGGACGCTTGCAACTGAGTAGCGCCTCTAGATTATGATACGTCCAATAGTGATTTTGAGTAACGTCTAGAGTGGGATCAAGGGGAGGTAAGGGTTGGGTATGATCAGATTCAGACATAGTAGAGATAGAGTGCGATCGCGCTAGAGTATTAGTATTATCTGTTCCTTGACTTTCCCTTTGCCATCTCCCGTGCAAAAAAAAGCTCCCGCATCCGCTGTCTTCCCCCTTAAAAAGGGGGATGGGAGAGGTGGGAAGGGGGCTGGGGGGTTAAGTTTTTCCAATTCGCCAGCAGTATCCTTCAAGGGAGAAGGGGAACCATTACCTAAAGAAGCTTCTGACATCATCCCTACACTGAGCGAAGCCGAAGCGCGGGGCTTCCCCGCGAAAAGCTAACATCCTCAATCAAGGATTAACCACATACTCAGACGTTACCGCGTCTGCTTTTCCAGCTTCAACTAACGCCTGATAAACCATCGCCGCTACCTCAGCGCGAGTTGCATCTTGAGTCGGATTGAGAGACTCAGTATTCGGATAATTCACCACAATACCCGCTTCTGTCGCCGCACTGAGTTTTTCACGCGCATACTCTGGAATCTGATTTGAATCCTGATAGGTTTGTAACACCTCCTGAGGAGATTGATTTGCTTCTAACCCCAATCCACTCGCTAGTGCCACTAAAACTTGTACCTTAGGAATCGGTTGCTTGGGTTGAAAGGTATTATTAGGATAGCCACGCAAAAAATTGGTTTTGCTGGTTTCCTGAATCGCAGACCATGCCCAAAACTCTGAAGATACGTCCTTAAAGTTGGGTGTCTCTAAGGTGGGTTGTTGCTCAAAAGCGTTTCTTAACAACGCTGCAAATTCTGCCCGAGTGATCGAACTATTCGGTTTAAACGTATTATCTTCTGGAAAGCCGCTCATAATATCCCGCTGCACCAGAGCGGTAATATAAGGACTTGCCCAATAGTCATCTGGAACATCGGCAAACTTCACGGCTGCATCAGGCGTTTCCGTTGGGGTTGGTGTCGGTGTTGCTTCCGGAGTTTCCGTGGGTATTTCTGCTGTTTCTGTCCTTGGGGCTGAGACAATCGGAGCAAGAGGAACTGCTCTAGCTATTTCCGGAAATGCCTCATCTTCATCAATGGATTCGGGTGCAGCAGCTACGGCTGGAGAAGGTGAAGGGGAGTCTGTTGCCAAAGGAGCGCTGCTGAGGGTTTCGCGAGTGGGAATCTCCTCAGCTATCGGAGAAGTCACTTTTGGCTCTTCTGGTGCTTCCGTTGTTGGTTCAGAGGTGAGTGAGCCAATCCACTGCTGTAGGTTCAATCCCTTTTGCCGTTGACCCAATACTCCAATCAAAATCCCACCGATAGTGATAACGGCGATAATTATACCAATCCATTCCTCCAAACCGAGTGGAGAGGAGTCCGAATCGGGTGGCGGTAGATTTCTCATTATGCACCTTGTTTAACTCGCAACAACACTAAGAAAGCAAGGGGAATCAGAGATTTTTTTCGGTTGTCTGAATTCTTGACCCCCCAATCCCCCAGTATTAACCTCCACATCTAACGGTAGAGCTTTGGGATAAACATGCCTCTGGCTTTAGTTTACTGCCAAAGTGCTTGTCCACCAGCGTCGGTACGTCTTCGGGAGCCACCTTATTGTACCGGGCTTTGTCTGGCATCACTACCATACAGGGACCTTTTTTACACTGCTTCATACAGCCTGTGTCTTTAATCGCTACTTGGTCATCAAGATTGCGATCGCGCAAGGTGTTATTCATCACTTGATGGACTTTTGCCGCACCGCGCTTGCGACAGGATGACTTTTTACACACCATGACGCTGGCTTTGGTTTTCTGGGGAGACGGTTGCAAAAGTTTCTCATATTGCTGGGATGCTGACGGGGTTTTCAATGTCACCCGCTCGGCTTTGAGTTTCAATTCCCCACGTTTGGGTTTGTACTTCTGTTTGCCACAGACTTCTATCGGATCTCCGGGTTTGAGGATTTCAGGTAGAGATTCCCGTAAGGGTTGAGCCAGATTGATATATCGTTCACCTGCTTCTGTATTTACCCACAGCAACTTGGGTTTTTTGCCAGCTTTACCCAGAAATTTGACAAACTGTCCCTCTAGCTTGAAGGGGCTGACTTGTTTCTTTTTATATGATTTACCCATGAAATTACTCCAATGTCTCCCCCTAACCGTAGCGCTAATTGATAAAACATGTCATCTATTTTTCGTAAGAGTTCTTCATAAGTCGTTACAAATTGGGGGAGATGGGGGAGCAGGGGGAGCAGAGGGAGCAGGGGGAGCAGGGGGAGCAGGGGGAGCAGGGGGAGCAGGGGGAGCAGGGGGAGCAGGGGGAGCTACTATCAATAGCAAAACAAAAGTTCCGAAATCCGCCCCTACAGACTCAACACTTCATCAATTGTCCTGCTGATCCATGGGATTGTGCATCAGGGTTTCAAGTTGTGTGTCGAGATGGTGTAAGAGTTGGTTCAGGGTTGGTAGTGTATCCACCGGAGGAATGGAATAGCGATAAGAGCGATCGCGGATTTCATTTAGCTTGTGCTGGAGTTGTCCGGCGAGTTTAATCGCATCCTGACCCAATCGTTCCACCTTTTGTTGTTGATAGAAGTTTAAAGGCGCTCCTCGCAACAGTTGTAGCGTTGCCTCTTCCCCATGAGTACCGGGTACTAGCCGCAAACACAATAGGAGGGATTCTTGCTGATAGAGTCGCTCACTTTCGATCTGTTTGGGCTGGGTAATGGGCTGCAACGGCAGGTCAACTAAGCGCTTAAGCTCAATAATGATATCTTCAAAAACAGATACGCTTAATTTATCCAAGACAGACTGGGAAGAGCTATCCTGGCGCAAAACAACCCGACCCCGCTCAGATTGTCGCTGGAAATACAGCCGACCAATTCCCCCCTGCAACAGCCGCCCTAACAACTCTTCCACAATTTGATGGGGGGCTAAGGTTGCCAAAAACGCGATCGGACGAGATAAATAGAGGGGGTTTACATCCAAGGGTAGAAGAGCTTTAGTCGGGAGTGACCTTTGGAAAACTGGCGTCAGCGCCGTCTGAGCCGATACCGTCTTACCAGAAGGATGCGGTGGTTGGGCTGGGGAGTGATTAGACGATTGTGACGTCGGTTGAGGTGTTGCTATTGATGGCTGGCTATCCTCTGGGTTAGGTACATCAGAGGATTGGTTTAATTCGTCCTGGAGTTGACGGATATCATCGATAATCAGTGTCGGTTTAGATTCCCTAGCCGAAGAATTATTATTAGTTTTCGCCGCCGCTTTTGATTCCTCAGGCTGCACCGCCTCATTTTCAGTTTGGCTCACCTCATGGCTGGTTGGAGGTTGAGAGGCTGTCGGCGGAGGATTATCGGTTGTCGCTGCGTTAGCGGAGGAGGTTGATGGCTGGGGTTCAGTTGTCTCATCCTCCGTTAAATGGGCAGCATCACTCGGTTGCGGTTGAGACGCTACTGGGGTAGAGTTGTGTTTCTGTGCCGCCGCTTGAGGAGAAGGGGCTGACGGCTCAGGCTGATTCACCTCATCTTCAGCTAAACTGGCATCATCAATAATTAGCGTTGCTTGTTCCGACCGAGGAATGGACTGTTGGCGCTCAGAGCGTTGCTTTTTCGGTGCTGTGTCGCGATGACCTTGATTTAAATAGGCAGACAAAATCGCTGTATGAGAGCTGGCGGTAATCTGTTCGACTTTGAGCGAACAGTTCATAAACGCCAGAATGCGACGGACATAATCAAGAGCCGTGGAGTCGTGGGTATCCACTATACCCAGCTTCAGGTACTTGCCTTCGAGAGACAGGGGCAAGAATTGATGAAATAGACAGGCTTCAAAAGGCAGAATACTATCAATCAGCCGAAACATTTGCTCAGTATCCACGCCAGAGAGTTCTGACGCTTGAGAGGATGATTTAGACTGAACAGGAGTGTCCGCTCGTTCTGGGTCCTGTGGTGAGGGTAACATAATAATTTCTCCAGCCTGAGTATCAATCGGTTCAGATGCCCCAGGAGTCATAAGATATAGACTTTCCGGTTTGGGATTGGCAAAAAGCTTAGCCAAAAAGCTTAGCTGTTAACCCGACTTCAATTTTTAACAACGTTGGTTAGGGAAGACACGGAATTTGCAAATGATCAACGTTCTAGGAAGAGCTACGGATGTCTTGAGCCGCTAAGTAGAGCTTACTCCATTCGCCCAGTGCCTGGTTATACTTCCAATTTAGATCCTTGGCAATGACATCGAGCGTTTTACCCGTTCTCAATTGTTGGAGCAACTGGCGCTGTTGGTCGGTGAGACTTTGCCAATAGTCTTGCCACTGTACGGGGGTTAACCCTAAGTTATGCTCTTTTAAGGATACCTCTAACCAACTGGCGACTAATTCCGGCTTAACTTTGAGGGAAAAGACGCGAATGGCATGGTAACTGATTTTTTCTCGCAAGCGATAAACCTTTTGGATCGGCAAGCCTAACGTCTTAGCGATCTCCTCTTGAGATTTCCCTTGCAGATACAGGCGTAACCATTGGGCGGCTTGGGCACCAACGTTTTGGTCGAGGTAGGTTTCAAATTCTTGGCGTACTGATAGACGCAGCGCTTGTTGCTCTTGCCAGCCTTGAGTCTCTTGATAATCCGCGATCGCTTGATTATCTAATAAACTCACCGGAGCATCGGTATCATCGGAGGTAATCGACTCTGAGACAAATCGCACATTTTCCCCGCCAGGTAGATGCGTCATTCCACCGCGTCCCGATCGCTTGAGAAAATTGACAAATCGATAGACAACCAACGGCTGATTGCGGATCGGACGCATACAATATTCTTCAAGGGTTGTGAGTAAGAGGGCGTCACGTAAATGAATATCTTCACTACATTGAGCAATCCAACCAATCTGCCCTTGGATATAGCGATCGCTGTTTAATAATTCCTGAATCACCTCTTGTAAGACATCCACCACAGCGCGTTGGCGATCGCGACTCAGAGACACCCACGTCCGGATTTTATTCCGTAACGTCATTAAACTCGCTAACCGACTCGTCAAATTGCGGTAGGCTTGCTCTGGAGTAACCCCCAAATAGCGCTGACGTAAAATCCGATAGCGATAGTCCATCGCTTGGCAGACAATCTTGAGTTTGTCGGGTAGTAGGTGGTTTAACCGTTCCCGGTTTTCTCCCAGTAACCAGTGGACAATGCTGGTTCTGATCGCTGGGCAATAGCCTGGATAGTCATTGGCTAAACGCTGTTGCCACTCAAGTTCTAGTTGATCTGCCAACCTTTCCATCAGATGGCACTCCTCTAACCCCTGTTTTAATGTTTGCATAACAACTCCCCTTTCGTTGCACTGACTGTTTTGATAGCATCTGCTGTTCTAATTTCATCATTTCTATCCGGAAATAGAAGTGATCGCCCTCCTGTGTTGCTTACAAGACAGTCACATCAGTATTTTGACCCAGAGTACGCCCTCGATGAGACTCTGATCTACCTTAAACGTGTTTTGGATCACAAGCCCCTAAAAATGTGTTTTCCCGGCTTAACGATTGCATTTTGTGAACTCAATGCGGAGCAACCGTTGGTATTGATCAGGTATGGGTTAAAACTCTCTAGATCAGGCTAGCATTTATCGATCAGTGACCCTCACGCGCCACTCAATCAAACCGAAGGAAGCAGCAGATGGCACAACCCATACAACAGTTACCCGAAAAGCAACAGCTTTCAAGCCCTGTAGACACAATCACCCTGTTCATCGTATTCGCGTGAGACTCCACCCTCAGCAGATCCTTCGCAGGCTCAGGAGGGTGGAGAGGGATAGCGGTCAAATCGACCCTTTCAATAAGGGGAGATTTGACAGTTCAGTTGAAGGCACGACGATTAACCCCGTACTTCGCTGCAACAACTGGACTTTTTTGGCAGTAAACTGCCCTAAACGTTTCCAATTTTTGTCGGAAACGGAAACCTGTGCCTTAGTGTCTCCAGAACACCAGCCTATGCGAGTCCCTTACCGCCATCTCAGTTAAGATGTCTTGGCTTAACAACAACCCGACAAAAGGTTTTAGAGGTAATCCGGACTAGGGAAGTATCCGGGTGTCTGTACCCAACTGAGACTCTACGCGGTATTCAACGGTTTAATTAAACTCAACGAGTCCCTCACGAGTATCTACCACATATTTGGCATTCTTGTTTGGATGTCTTCGGTTAGCCCAGGTTCTGAGTTTCAGATACATATAGTGGTCTAATTTTGAGTAAGTCTCTTTGCTTACTACCGTGCTGTAATAGTTAGCCCATCCACGGATTATCGGGTTCAGGTGCTTTATTATTGCACTCTGGGGAGCCGCTTTTTGGGCGTCTATTACCTTACTGATTTCCTCGTAATGTATCTTCAACTTATTCTGACTTGGAGTGGGGACAAAGATTTTACTCCATCCACTCCAGCCGTTTTTTTGCCAGTGTTATCCTGAGTAACCTTACGAACCGCCAATGCTCTTGCTGACCAAGATTTCATCAAGGTTTTCTGGAGTCGGCGAACTGCTTTCACATCACCACGATTAGAGGCTCGAAAGA
>NZ_JAVJQP010000147.1:0-19804 GCF_040218875.1 Coleofasciculus sp. D1-CHI-01 | reverse complement strand
TGCAAGGAAATGGGGTAGCATCCTTCATAAGTATGGCATCACCTTGCTCAGGTAAAATGTACCCTTGCTCCCCCAGCTCCCCCAGCTTCCCCAGCTTCCCCAGCTCCCCCTCACCACAAGACTTATTCAGCAGCCCCTAATTGAATTCGGTAGGGGCACGATATTATCGTGCCCTGATCAGTTGATAGTAAGTACCGTACACCGATTAACATATTCTGGGGAGTTGATCCCCCACTAGCATATCTACAATCCGTTCTGCCCCAAACGCCGTTTGCAGTAATACTACTCCGGGGGGTGAGTCAATTACTTCACCCACAATACAGGAATCCTGTCCCGCCGGATGAGACTTCATCGCAGATAATACAGATTCGGCGTGCGATCGCGGTACAATAACCACCAGTTTCCCTTCATTGGCAAGATATAACGGATCTAATCCTAATATTTCACAAACGCCATTCACCTCTTCCCGAATCGGAATCGACGCCTCATCTAAACGAATCCCCACGTCGGAACTTTGGGCAAATTCATTTAACACCGTTGCTACACCACCACGAGTTGCATCCCGCATCGCGTGAATTTGGGGACAAACCTCAAGAATCGCATCCACTAATCCATTTAACGGTTGACAATCGCTTTCAATGTCTGTTGACAATGCCAATTCCCCACGGGCGATTAAAATAGCTGCACCATGATTTCCCAATTGACCATTAATAATTACCGCATCACCGGGTTGAATATGATGGGCGGAAATAGAAACACCTTCTCTGATAACACCAATTCCGGCTGTATTGATAAACAGTTTATCAGCCGAACCCCGATGAACGACTTTAGTATCCCCAGTCACCACCTGCACCCCAGCAGCATCGGCAGCTTTTTTCATACTTAGAACGACTTGTCGTAAGGTTTCAACTGGAAGTCCTTCTTCCATGATCATGCTACAGGTTAGATACAGGGGTTTTGCCCCACTAACCGCTAAATCATTGACCGTACCATTAATAGCGAGTTCACCGATATTGCTACCGGGGAAAAATAGGGGATCAACGACATAAGAATCCGTGGTAAAGGCTAATCGATCGCCCTGACTGATGAGTTGGGCGAGGGGAATCGTGGCTTGATCTTCGAGTTGGGAGAGGATGGGGTTATCGAAACTTCCGACAAAAATATCATCGATTAAATCCCGCATGGCTTTCCCCCCACTACCATGTGCCAGGGTGATGGCGGTATCTTTAACTTTACTAGGGCGGCGTCGGATTTGTTCGATTTTTTGGAAGAGGGGATTTTGGTTATGGGTCATTTGTCATTCGTCTTACGTCTTATGTCATTCGT
This sequence comes from Coleofasciculus sp. D1-CHI-01, assembly GCF_040218875.1. Classification (NCBI taxonomy): domain Bacteria; kingdom Bacillati; phylum Cyanobacteriota; class Cyanophyceae; order Coleofasciculales; family Coleofasciculaceae; genus Coleofasciculus; species Coleofasciculus sp. D1-CHI-01. The sequence continues at coordinate 18,478 of NZ_JAVJQP010000147.1, read as the reverse complement.
CATTTGTTATTTAGTTGGGGCGGGTTTAGTGATATCAGGGTGAAAACAAAACGTTAAAGGTAAAACCTGCCCCTACAACAGACGTTCCATCTTCCCCATCTTCTGGGTTCGTAGTAGGCACTTTAGTGCCAGAAGCGCTAAAGCGCTTACTACAAACTATTAAAGTCAGTGACATTCAATTTAGGTGTGATGCTTACCTCCTTTACCGGGTTTATCGGAATGTAATTCACCGCCAACTGCCCAATTTTCTCGCTCAAATTCATCAATATGAATCGTTACCCATTCGGGTTTAGTGCCTAATGTGGAAACTAGGGTATCGGTGAGGGCTTTGGCGAGTTCACGTTTTTGATCGACGGAGTGACCTTGGGCGATCTGAACTGTGACAAATGGCATAACCGTTTATTCTCCAATCTAACACTGTGTTTTAACAGCATTGTATGGGGGAAAACGGACAAATTTTGTATTGGAGTTATCGGTTTGATGGATAAACTTTGGGGGCGAAACCTACGTTGACAAATGTTCTCTCTTGACTGTTTTAACTCTCAAGAAACACGTTCTGATATAGGGGGTTTAGGAGAGGGTGATCTGATGCAATTGAGTAAAGGGCGACCCGATTCCATTGAGTGGAATAGTGTTGTTAATGAATGCAGGCGGGTCGCCCCTACAGGGGGTTAATTGATGCCGACGGCGGTTTTAGCGACTTTGGATAGGCGTCCGTATTTGTAATATGCCGCACAAGCCCCTTCTGAAGATACCATACAGGTTCCAATTGGGTTTTCTGGTGTACAAGCTGTACCAAAAACTTTACATTGCCACGGTTTCATGACGCCTTTGAGGATTTCTCCACATTGACAGGCTTTGTGATCGGCGACTTGACGATTGGGAAGGGTAAATTTAACTTCGGCATCAAATTGGGCGTAGTCGGGGCGAATTTTAAACCCCGAATTGGGAATATCACCGAGTCCTCGCCATTCAAATTTGGCCCGCACTTCAAATACGGTATTCATCGCGTCTAAGGCGACACGATTCCCTTGGGGTTGAACGATACGGTCATATTGATTTTCGACCTCACAGCGCCCTTGAATCAGTTGCTGCAATATCATCCACAGGGATTGCAAAATATCCAAGGGTTCAAATCCAGAAACCACTAATGGTTTTTGGTACTGTTGGGCAATAAAGTGATAAGGTTCTGTCCCAATCACCATGCTGACATGACCCGGACCAATAAAGGCATCCAGTTGTAAATCGGGATTATCTAATAAGGCTTGTAAGGCGGGAATCACTAAAACGTGATTGCAGAACATGCTGAAGTTTTGCAGTCCTTCAGCATCCGCTTGTAGGATGGTTAATGCGGTACTGGGGGCAGTGGTTTCAAAGCCAAGTCCGAAGAAAACTACCTCTTTATCCGGGTTATTTTTGGCAATTTGCAGGCTATCTAGGGGAGAATAAACCATACGAATATCCGCCCCGGCTGCTTTGGCTTGGAGGAGGCTTTTCTGGGAACCGGGAACCCGCATGGCGTCACCAAAGGTGGTGAGGATAACATTAGGATAGTCTGCGATCGCGATCGCGTCATCTAAACGTCCCCTGGGCATGACACAGACGGGACAACCGGGACCATGGATTAATTCGATACTATCGGGTAAAATTTCTTCGAGTCCATATTTAAAGATGGAATGGGTATGACCGCCACAAACTTCCATTACTTTTAGCGGTTGGGTTGAGGTTTTGCCTAATTGAGTGGTTAAGGTTTGGATTTCTCGCAGTAGGGCTTTGGCTTTTTGGGGATCGCGAAATTCGTCAACGTATTTCATAATTTGTCTTATGTCTTATGTCTTATGTCTTATGTCATTGGTTATTCGGTTAAGGCGAGTTCGTGGAGTAATTGTAAGGTTTCGGCGGCTTCTTGTTCGTCGAGGCGATTCATGGCAAAGCCGACGTGAACTAATACCCAATCGTTAATACAGGTGTCAATGGGATGATTTTCATCAATAATACAGGCAATATTAACTTGGCGTTGGACGCCGCCAATATTGACTATGGCTAGTTGATGTTCTCTATTGGTTATTTCAGTAATTTGACCGGGAATGCCTAAACACATTTTTTTGTTGTCCTTTGTGGGTTGTTGGGTGTGTTTTGTCCTGAGTAAGATTTGCATGGGGGAGGGTAAATTGGGTGCGCCAGTTATTTGGTAGCGTGATTTAGGTTATTTTTATGCGTTTGCCGCTACATCTGATAGTTGAATGGTGGGGAGGGCGGGTTTTGTTCGGAACTTGTCAGGTAGTTGAATGGAGGGGAGGGCGGGTTTTGTTCGGAACTTGTCAGGTAGTAGAGGGGAGGGCGGGTTTTGTTCGGAACTTGTCAGGTAGGGGTAGAGGGGAGGGCGGGTTTTGTTCGGAACTTGTCAGGTAGTAGAGGGGAGGGCGGGTTTTGTTCGGAACTTGTCAGGTAGTAGAGGGGAGGGCGGGTTTTGTTCGGAACTTGTCAGGTAGGGAGACTAAGGTTTGTCCCTAAACCCGCCCCTACATTGTCCCTAAACCCGCCCCTACATTGTCCCTAAACCCGCCCCTACATTGTCCCTAAACCCGCCCCTACATTGTCCCTAAATCCGCTCTACATTTTACTTAAACCTCCCCCTACATTTTACCTAAACCTCCCCATAAATCCTGGCTCAATCCGCCTCTGCGTTTTGTCTCAATCTCCCCCGATAACTGATTGTGCTGCTGCAATTACGGCTTGTCCTAAGGATAACCCTCCATCATTGGGTGGAACTCGGCTGTGTGTCAATACTGTCATACCCATCCTCTCTAAATTTTCACTGACTTGGGTCAATAAAATCCGGTTTTGAAACACACCTCCGGTGAGGATAACGTGATTGCTGATTAAATCAGGACGTAACTGCTGAACCATCTTCGCGATCGCATCGGCTAATCCTTGGTGAAATTTGGCGGCAATGAGGGACTTTGGCATAGTTTGCTGTAAATCGTCCAATAATGCAAGCCATAGGGGAGAAGGGTCTAAAATTAATTCTGTTTCCTGATCTAGTTTGCCAATGTTAAAGGGATATGCCCCTACTTCTTTAACATAATTTAAGCTATCCGGGGTAACAAGGGTTTCCATTTCAATCGCGGCTTGCCCTTCGTAGCTACAGTCTGCCCGACAAATCCCCAACGCCGCCGCCACTGCATCAAATAATCGTCCAGCAGATGAGGCGAGGGGTGAGTTAATCCCTTTTTCGATGAGTTGATTCAGCAAGGGATGGGGTTTTTGATCCAGAAATTGAATCAGGTCTAAATCCCCATACTCTTGTTTTAACCTGTTCCAGTTCAATGCTGCCATTAAGTGGGCGTAGGTATTGCGCCAGGGTTGATAAATTGCCTGTTCACCGCCAATCATGGCGATGGGTTTAAATTTACCTAATCGTTTAAATCCCTGGTAATCGGCTAAGAGGAATTCTCCGCCCCAAAGTGTGCCATCTTCTCCATAGCCTAATCCATCTAAGGCGATTCCTAATACAGGGGGAGTGGTGAGTGGGATACCATTTTCTGCCATACAAGCGGCAATATGGGCATGATGATGTTGGATAGAATGTAAGGTGAGATTATTGGCGGTAGCGAGTTCTTGTCCCAGTTTCGTCGATAGGTATTCGGGATGTTTGTCTGTCGCGATCGCACTCGGTTTATGGTTAAATAAGTTTAGGTAGAGATTCAGGGTAGTCTGGTAAGCGTTAAAGGCAGCAGCATTTTCTAAGTCTCCTAAATGTTGAGATAAAATTGCTTGTCCGTCTCGCAATAAACAGAAGGTATTTTTCAGTTCACTCCCCATCGCCAGAATCGGCGGACAATGGTCAAATCCTGGCGGTAAAGGAATGGGTTTCGGGGCATATCCACGGGCGCGGCGTAGGGTTTGGGTGTAGAGGGTGTGTCTTTCTTGAATGCTTCTATCATTCACTGGATTGGGAAAACCTCTCTCCAAACCTCTCTCCTGCGAGGAGAGAGGCTTTGAATTCTTCCCCAAGGTTTTAGGGTTGAGTTTAGAGGGAATAACTCGCACCACCGAATCATCGACACGATTAACAATATCACGGTTATGTAGTAATAAATAATCAGCAATTTTACCTAATTTTAAACGGGCGTCTTGATTATCGATACATTGCGGTTCATCGGATAGATTCCCACTGGTTAAAATAATCGGATAATCTAGCTGTTGCATAATCAGATGATGGAGGGGGGTGTAGGGTAGCATAAACCCCAATGTTGTTTGTCCGGGTGCAACTGAATCCGCAATTTTGGCTGTAGAGACGTTGCATGCAACGTCTCTACAATTGTCGCGATTTTGGATAACATCGATTAAAACAATGGGTGCGGCGGGACTTTGTAATAATTCCTTGTCCTCGGCATTCAAAGTACAATACTGTTCAATCACCCCCAAATCTCGCGCCATTAAAGCAAAAGGTTTATGATACCGTTGCTTACGCGATCGCAATCGTTGTACTGTGGTTTCATTGGTGGCATCACAGGCTAAATGAATCCCGCCTAATCCTTTAATCGCCACAATTTCCCCTTGTTTGAGCAGGGTACAAACGGTATCGATAGGGTTAGCTGTATCAATTTTTTCACCATTTGCCCCTTCTAACCATACCCTTGGTCCACAAACGGGACAAGCAATGGGTTGGGCGTGGAAGCGGCGATTTTCGATATCGTGGTATTCCCTGGCGCAATCGGGACATAGTGCAAAGTCTGCCATGCTAGTCTGCTTACGGTCATAGGGAATCGAGCGAATAATACTCAGGCGTGGTCCACAATGGGTACAATTCGTAAACGGGTAATTGTACCAACGCGATCGCACATCAAAGGTTTCGGCTTGGCATTGGGGACAGGTGGCGGCGTCAGGGGGAATTTGGGTTTGAACGGTACTATTGACACTCTGGATAATGGTAAAGTCATGGAACGTGCGATCGCCTGGATTAGGAGTACGGTCAATCGATTCAATCTTGGCAAGGGGAGGACAGTCTGTTTGTAAGCGTTGCACAAAATCTGCGATCGCGTCTGTTGTTCCTGATACGTAAATTAAGACACCTTGACCATCATTACAAACTTCTCCGACTAGATTACACGCCTTTGCCAAACGATACACCGTTGGGCGAAATCCCACCCCTTGTACCGTACCGCGTACGCGAATTTCTTCCTGGTTGATTAGGGATGGATGATTGTTTATTCCCATTCGCTTTACTCCCCTAACGTTGATGGGCGCAAGGATGATGTCCATACCAGGGTAATGTATTCATTTCAGCTTGCCAAGAGACGTTCCGCCGGAACGTCTCTACCCTAAGATATGTCTTAACTTTAACGCGAATTTATCGTATTCTAAAACACTCGTTCACTATAATCGAACAATTAGGAAAAGCCAGAATATCAATCGACTGTTTCCCTTTTAGAATTAACTGACGTTGGTAACCATCTCCTTGAGGATCTCTAAAAACGTGGAGTTGCTGGGTTGTCACGTTAAACACCCAATAGTCAACAATACCTGCGGCTGCATAGAGATTGGCTTTAGTCCCTAAATCTCGATTGATTGTAGTATCAGCAATTTCGACAATCAGGTAAACCTCCTCTGGGCGAAGAAAAATTTAAATCGCTTTGACCCTGAAGTCCGAGGTGTTACCTATTGCCCATTGCCTAGCGCGTAGCGCTATATAATCAGTAGCCGAGTGGGGGAAGCCGTATATATAGCGATATTCGTTCCAGCAGGGATCAACGGTTTCTACTTCACATTAGGGACAGGTAGCGGCGTCAGTCTGTTTATAAGCTTTGTCCAAATTCTGCGATCGCGTGACTCATCAACTGCACTCAATCCCTGTTTGCTATGGTGCGATCACACTCAACTCTAAACCGACTAAAATGGTTGTGAAAAGAAACGATTAATTACAACTAGCGAAGTATTGCTAGGATTAGATGTAGCTTTGCTCGAACAGTGTGTTTTTATTTCCGACCAAATTGAAGCGATTGACGCTTTTGAACAAGGACTCAATGCTTAGTGAATAAAAATGTTAACACCTGTCGCAACGACCCGCCAGGGATTCAAATCCCTGGCTAAAAGCTTAAGTCGTCTAAAGACGACTAAACACGAGTTTTAGTCCACTTCAGTGGACTTAAGCTATAAGCCAAGAACTTGAGTTCTTGGCGGGTGACGGGGGGTTACTAAACGTTTAAAATATAAGATATAAGTCTGAGTCTAACAGATTTAAGAGGAATGGTTGTAGGTTGGGATGTTCCCAGGAAACCCAACATCAAAGGTTAATGTTCTTACGGCAAACTTGGAAAGGCTAAGGTTCCTTTACTACGAACTCACCTAGATGGGTTTGTCGCCACGTTGCGTCTGTTTTGCGATTTGTGGGTATTTCTAATAGCCGAATTCCTTGATTGGGTAATGGATTCAGTAATTGCTGTAATTGTTGCCACGATTGAATGCGTTGATGTTCTATACCATACGTTAGACACAGTTGGGCAAAGTTGATGTTTTGGGGTGTGGCAAAGAATTCTTCAAAGGGTGGCTCAAAGTCGGAAATGGGTAACATTTCAAAAATACCACCGCCGTTATTGTTGATTACGATAATGGTGAGATGACCAGCAAATTTATTGTTGAATAAAAAACCATTAGTATCATGTAATAAGGCTAAGTCTCCCGTTAGCATTACGGCACTCTGATTCCGGTGAGCAATCCCTAATGCTGTAGATAAGGTGCCATCAATGCCATTCGCACCGCGATTAAACCAGGGCTGAATTTCTGTATTCCCTGGCGACCAAAAGAATTCGATATCCCGCACGGGCATACTATTGGCAATAAATAAAGGTGTCCCTTTGGGCAAAGATTGAGAGAGTAACCAGGCGGCTTTTCCTTCAAATAATTGCGGCATTTCTGCCATGGTTTTGTCAACGGCTGCTCTTACTTGCGTTTCTGCATTACACCAGGTTTTGAGGTAATGTGGGTTGTGTTGGGATAGAGTTCTCCCCTGTTCCTCTATCGGGGTGGGTGTGGTTCTGTTATCGGTTTTGTCAACAACGTTATCTGTAAAACCAGCGCCTACAGTCTGATTTTGTGTCTTATTTGTTGTTATCCATTGCCCGATTGCTTCGATAGAAATCCGCAGATGCGTGGTTTTCCCATGCAGGGCATCTAAGTTATGATGACAGGGGTCAATGATCCAGCGTTGGGGTTGATAAGTATTTAACCAAGCACGTAGTTCTTTACTGGTGGGAAGTTCGCCAATTTGAATAACAATAGTCGGTGTTAGGTGTTGAGCCAGTTGGCGATTCCGCAGGATTAAATCATAAGTAGAAATTAGATAAGGATTCAGGTGAGCGTAGTTTCTTAGGGGAGAAAGCCCTTCGGCTAATAGGGGAAAGTTTAGAGATTGCGAAAGTTGGGCGATCGCATGACAATAGGCTTTGGGGTTTTGGGGTTGGGCTAACCCGGCAATAATTAAACCGCGATCGCACGCTTGCCAGTCTGAGTAGGGAATCGTTTGCCCAGATACAGGAGAGAGGGAATGCACAGATGCAGGAGTAATAGCGGCAAAGAAATCATCAGCCTGGAATTGGGATTGTAACTCAGTGGCGGTGGGATCAGGAATAGGTGCTAGAGGATCACGAAAGGGGCAATTTAAATGTACTGCACCGGGAGTAGGAAAGCGCGATCGCTCCCAGGCGTGAATTACGGTTTGTCGCAGATATCTCAACATCCCGATTTCCAGAGAGGGTACAGCTAATTCCGTTTGCCAGTTGGGATAATTGCCATAGAGTTTTACTTGGTCAATGGTTTGCCCAGAATGACAATCGCGCAGTTCTGGGGGACGGTCTGCGGTTAAAATTAATAGAGGAACGCGGCTTTCTCGTGCTTCAATAATCGCGGGGTAGAAATTCGCCCCGGCGGTTCCTGATGTACAAACTAACGCCACAGGTAGCCACGATTTTCGGGCAACTCCCAAGGCGAAAAAGGCAGCCGAACGTTCATCAAGAATAGGAATTGCCTCTATTTTGCTGTGTTGTGCAAAGGCAACAGTAAGCGGGGTGGAACGCGAACCGGGACATAAGACGGCTGTGGTTAATCCCAACCGCGTTAACGTTTCCACCAGTATAGAAGCCCAGACTGTATTGGTATTACGAAAGTCAATTAGCATCGCATCCAATACTATAGCGCTACGCGCTAGGCAATGGGCAATAGGCAATGGGCAATAGTGAAGAAAAACACTGACTAATCAAGGGATTAAGCGATTTAAATTTTTCTTCTTTTGTCCTAACGTGTATGCGTAGTGCTATATAGCAGAAGCGTCTGGTTATTGAGATCTCAAGTTCTGTAGGGGTACATGTCGTACCCCTACGATTCAGCGTCTGTGGGTCAGTCCTAACTACAAACGAATCTCGGCTTGGACTAAATCATTCCCTGCCCGTTCCAGATGGAAACCCACTTTTTCCGCTACCTTCTGCATCGGTACATTTTCTGCCAGAATATCAGCAGTAATCCGCGTCAGTTTCTCTTGGCGACCCACTTGAATAATGCGTTGCAGTAATTCCGTCCCTAATCCGCGACGCTGATAGGGGTCACTAATTAACATAGCGAATTCCCCTTCATTAATCCCATGCATCTTGCTCAATCGCGCTACGCCCAAGATTTCGTGTTCTCCTGTTTGCGGATCTTTATAGTCTGCCACCAGCGCCATTTCCCGATCATAGTCAATAAAGCAGATGCGGGTTAACCGATCATGGGCAATCCGCCGACTCAGCTTCATTAAGCTGAAATAACGCAAATAGACACTTTCTTCCGATAGCGTCTGGTGGAATTGTACAATTAAGGGTTCATCCTCTGGACGAATCGGACGAATCGTCACCGGCGTACCATCATTAAGCTGCCACGGGGTAATATACTGCCGAGGATAAGCGCAAACCGCCGTTTTCGGGAGTTGGTTTTCCTCAACGTCGAGATCATGGAGGATAATCCGGGCATCTAGGGCGATGAGTCGATCCGAAGACGCTTGCAGAGGATTAATATCAATTTCCTTGATCCAACGCTGTTCAATCACCAACTGACTAAAGCGAACCATAATCTGCTCAAGTTCGGCTAAATCAACGGCTTGACGCCCCCGCACCCCTTTGAGTGCCTTATAGATTTGCGTCTGTTCGATCATCCGCCGCGCCAGGGTAGTATTCAGAGGCGGTAGCGCGATCGCCCGATCCTTGAATACCTCAACTAATTGTCCCCCAGATCCAAAGACTAACACCGGTCCAAACTGCGGATCAACGATGCTGCCGATAATCAGTTCATAAGCACCATCCTGGCGCACCATTTGTTGAACCGTAACACCTAAGAAATGTTCGGCACCAACTTTCTCCGTCACCGTCGATTGAATCCTGTTATACGCCCAGCGCACCGCTTCTTCATCGGTAAGATTCAACTGAACCCCACCCACATCGGTTTTATGGGTAATGGTTTCCGAGAAGAGTTTCAACACCACCGGGTATCCCAGGGAATTTGCCCAATTCACCGCATTCTCTTCGGTTTTTGCCACCCCAGTATGTACAATCGGGATATTATAGGCAGCAAGTAGTTGTTTCGATTCCAACTCCGTCAGAATCGTCCGTCCCGCCTTGCGTGCCGTTTCAATCATCTTCTGGGCTGAAGCGCGATCGGGTCCGGTTTCTTCGGATGAGGGTAAAATCGGCGTTTCGTAGATCCCACTCAGGTTGTAGCTGTACTGCCACATTAAATTAAACAGCCGCGCCGCATCATCGGGGTAGGGATAGGTGGGAATGCTGGCACGATTGAGTAAGGTTTCCCCAGTTTTGGTTTCTGATCCTCCCATCCAACTAGCAAACACGGGTTTCCCAGCTTTCTGGGCATAGGGTTTTAACTGTTCGGCAATTTGAGTCGGATCAGTCATGGCTTGGGGTGTTAGTATCACCAGCAAGCCATCGCTGTTGGGATCTTCAACCGCAATATCGAGGGCTTTAGTATAGCGATCGGGGTCAGCATCACCGAGAATATCAATGGGGTTGCCATGACTCCAATGGGTAGGCAGAATTTCGTTGAGGGCAGTTACCGTATCCTCAGAGAGTTCCGCCAATGCACCACCCGCGCTAATTAAGGCATCTGTTGCTAAAACCCCTGGTCCCCCAGCATTGGTAATAATTGTCAAGCGAGGTCCTTTGGGACGACGGGGTTGTTTCGCCCACACCTCTGCCATATCAAACAGTTCGGAGATAGCATTCACGCGAACTACACCACAGCGGCGGAAAGCGGCATCGAGGACATCATCGCTACCTGCCAAAGAACCGGTATGGGAGGCTGATGCCTTGGCAGCGGCTTCGGTTCGCCCGGTTTTAATTACGATAATTGGCTTAGTTAATGCCACTTCCCGCGCCGCTGAAAGGAACGATCGCGCATCGCCAATGGATTCCATATAGATGACGATGCTATGGGTGTGGGGATCATCACCAAGATAGTAAATCAGATCCCCCCAATTTACATCCATCATCGAACCAATGGAAATAAAGGCACTAAAGCCGACATTTTCCCAGAAACTCCAATCTAGGACAGCGGTACATAATGCCCCACTCTGACTAATAAACGCCAAATTCCCCGGACGCGCCATGGTACTGGCAAAGGTAGCATTTAACCCACTGCGCGGACTCATTAAACCCAGACAATTCGGACCAATAATCCGCATTTTGCCCCGGGCGGTTTCCAGGATTTGCTTTTCTAATTCAACTCCCTTAGAACCCGTTTCTTTAAATCCCGCTGAAATAATAATCGCACTTTTTACGCCAACCTCAACACATTCTTGGACAACGCCGGGTACGAAAGGGGCGGGTATGGCAATGATCGCCAGATCCACAGGATCAGGGATATCTTTAATACTCGAATAAGCAGGAATTCCCAAGACACTATGGCGTTTGGGATTCACTGGAAAAATGGTTCCCCCAAAGGGATTACTCATTAAATTCCATAGCAGGGTTCGCCCCACACTGCCCTCTTTATCCGTCGCCCCAATCACAGCAACGTTATCGGGGGCGAAGAAGGTGTGCAGGGGTTGACGTTCGGAACGCAGAATATCATACGCTGGATCGGTGGTTGGTTTAAGTGGCTTAACCATTGTTTTTTCCTTTTCTTATTAATACGTCTGGGGAAAAAATGAAACGGAACGGTTAACACTGAACACACAAGGATTAAAACCTAGGGTTCTCCCTGATAATCTGCCATCTCAGTTGGAGAAGGTGGGGAAGATGGGGAAGATGGGGAAGATGGGGAAGATGGGGGAGATGGGGGAGATGGGGGAGATGGGGGAGATGGGGAAGATGGGGGAGATGGGGGAGATGGGGGAGATGGGGAAGATGGGGAAGATGGGGAAGATGGGGAAGATGAGGAAGATGAGGAAGATAATAGTTTGAAGTTCTACCCTTCACTTGGTTCGAGGGCATTGCGCTTTTATTAACTCCCCCAGCTCCCTCTGCTCCCCCAGCTCCCTCTGCTCCCCCAGCTCCCTCTGCTCCCCCAGCTCCCTCTGCTCCCCCAGCTCCCTCTGCTCCCCCAGCTCCCTCTGCTCCCCCGGCTCCCTCTGCTCCCCCAGCTCCCTCTGCTCCCCCAGCTCGACGCAACCTGATGATAATTGAGTCGGCGATTCCGCTGGTATTGCCAACAGGCGATGAATATGAATCAGGGCGTCGGTAACTCCCTGTTGGGCAATGGGTGAGAGGGTTTCGCCAAACTCGAAGTCAACAGCGGGGATGGTAACCAGCCAAGCGGAGGGAGAATGATCATAAAGGGCTTGGGCTAAGGCTAACAGCGATCGCGGATCACAATGATGCCCGACCGAGATTGTATCAGCATCCTCCGATCGCAGGGGAAAGACTTGCACCGTGGCTGTCTCTCCAGATACGGGATAAGCATCCACAAAAATCGCCCCCTCCACAGTCGCTAAGGTTTGTGCCAATTCTGGAGTCAGTTGGTGCAGGGGAAGCGATCGCACCCCAAGGCATCCCCACTTTTGCACCTCCATTGCCACAACTTGACCCACACCGTCATCCCGCCGCAGCGTATTCCCATAGCCAATCACCAGATGGTGGTCATTTGTCATTGGTCTTATGTCCTTTGTCCTTCGTCAGGCTTGACTGGATGTTTACAGACCGTAACATCATTCCCTTGATCTCCACAGACCTAACTTAGCAGTATTCTAACTGGACTTCTTTCTTATGATTTTGCAGATACTTCACTACCTCTTCTACTAAATTTCGGCGGATGGAAATGTTTTTGGGTAACAGCGGATTTTGATAAAATTCGTTAATTTTCTGCCCCACCAAGAAAAGTACCGAATCCGCCATCAAGATTTCCTTCGCCAGCATCGCTGCACCATTGCGATCCGTCGGTAGGCGATCGATATCACATTTACATTTTTTTAAGATTTCTAGGCTTTTCGAGATAGTTAATATCCCTTCAGTTACCAGGTCAATTTGACTTAACTTACCAATCGGCGGCAGATCCGGTCGCATCGTGGCAATATCCATTTCCACCTCTTCACCCAGATATTTGCCCACAATATTCCCCGTGGTTCCGCCACAGATCACTTTTCTGCCCTCAAAATTTAATAAGCGTTCCACATAAACCTGATCGTGACGTTGATCTAGAGGGGGTCCGGTAAAAATCATTAACTCATTACGCTTCCGCACACAGACGCCCACAAACGTGGCATCATCCCCAATTTTCCCTTGATAGAGGTTGTGCGTTTCGCCAATCACTTTACGGACAATATTACGAGCAGTGTAGGTATCCCGAATATATAGGCTTTCAATGTATTTGGCAATATTTTCCCAGCCCCAGCCAAAATTTAAGACCGCACCCAGCCCCGCATACAAGACGCCATCACTAATCGCCCCCAGGAAATCTCCCCGTTCTAAATGCCCTTCTGAAATAACAATGTCTTTCTCCAGGATTTTCTCGGTTCGGGTTTCAACAGGGACAGGTTTTCCTTTCCTAAAATGAAAAATGGGTGGATTATCAAAGTTTATAACTTTAAATTTATTGGTTTTGTGATTAATACGAATTATAGTAAACGTGGCGTAAGCAATTTTCCGGACACTACAAATAGGCAACGTACCAATCACCGTTTCGATCACCTCGGTTAGAGGCAGATCGGCATTCAACATGGTGATCAAGATTTCCGTCGTCAGCGTTGCCAGGATATTAGCCTTGACACCACTTCCCAACCCATCCGATAAAACAATCGTCGTTTTATCCTTTGTCTTGATAAACTTAACCTGATCGCCACATAGTTCCTCTCCCTTTTTATTTAAGCTTAAATCATAGATATCTAGAAAATGATCACGGCTCATAAGCTGTTATATTATATAGTTAAACGACTTCTTCCCCTGCTCCCAGACGTAACATGCTACGTCTCTACATTGCTCCCCTGCTTCCAGACGTAGCATGCTACGTCTCTACATGCCTTCCCTGCTTCCCCTGCTTCCTAACCTATCTTCTACCCCATCTCCTGTTCCACCATTTGAATAATCTTCAATAGACTCACCTTCGTCGTTGCCGTTGTTTCTCCCAATATCCCCGCAATTTCTTGGACAACTTTCATTTGATTATCCACCACCTCATTAACCTTTTCCACCGTTTCTCGCTTAACTTTTATCAATTCTCGCTTACGCTGTAACTCATAACTCATATTCACCAAAATAGCTGCAATTATATTTTCCTCTTTAATCGGGAAAATAACTTCTCTGACATAAAGTTGGTGATTAGCGTACTCTTTTTCCTTCCCCTGAATCACCTCATCATGATCCCAGACTCGTTGAAAATCACTGACATCTGTCAAAATAGTGGAGGCGGACTCACCAATAGCCACCTCCTGTTCCACATTAAACATTTTGCAAAAGGCAGGATTGACCAACTTAATCGTCATATCTTTATCCACGACAATCAAACCATTTGGGTCATACTGCCACAATAATTCCCACAAACTCTTATCGTTACTTGTCATAGTATTTATTCTTCAAGCTGCTATTGCCAGGTTAAGTGAAACTTATTGTTCCCTGTTCCCTGTTCCCTGTTCCCTGTTCCCTGTTCCCTGTTCCCTCTCCCTATACATCATTGAATACAAGGCAGAATCTCTTGTTTAAACTTTTGCTCAACATTATTCGCATTGATATTGACAAAAAATTTATCCTTAAACTTCATCACAATACCAGCGCTACAGGTTTCCAAACAAAAGGAACCCTTTAATTCAACTTTATCCTCCAAATTGTAGGTGCTAATCAACGCCTGAATTTTGGGTAATACTTCATAAACACCCAATTGATGACAGGCTGAACCCATACATAAATAGAGATTTTCTTTCCCATCCATAATCTACACCTCAATCTTACTGCACGTTCAGCCCCTGTCTTTGAAAAATGTCCATAACCTGCTGCACCTGTTGGGGCGTTGGCGAGGGTGTGTCTTTAAGCTGATAGTCATACCCTAGCTGTTGCCATTTATACTCTCCCATTTTGTGAAACGGCAGAACTTCGACTTTTTCCACATTGCCCAAGCTAGAGACAAACTGGGCTAATCCCTCGATACTCTCTAGGTTATCGGATAAATTGGGAACTAGGACAAAGCGAATCCAGGTCGGCTTTTGAATCTCACTCAGATACTGGGCAAACGCGAGTGTTGGTTCTAGGGAAACGTTGGTAATCTTAAAATAAATTTTGGGATCAAAGGATTTGATGTCCAACAAGACCAAATCAACATGATCCAGCACAGGTTTAGCCACATCTAAGTTCACATAACCAGACGTATCTAGGGCGGTATGAATCCCTTGGTCTTGACAGCGTCGGAAAATTTCGCGGACAAACTCCGGTTGCATCAAGGGTTCACCCCCTGTTATGGTAACGCCGCCGCCGGAAAAGCGCATGTAGGAACGATACTTTGGGATCTGGGTCATCAGTTCATCAACAGTAATCTCCTGACCTTCACGGATACAGCGACTATCCGGATTGTGACAATAGAGACAACGCAGCGGACAGCCTTGGGTAAAAATAACAAAGCGGATACCCGGACCATCTACTGTACCGCAGCTTTCTAAGGAGTGAATGCGTCCAGTTACAGAGGTTTTAGGAGTGGCGATTGGGGATTGAGAAATTGATGATTGCATTACCATAGTTCTAGTTTTGAGTTTGTAGGGGCGGGTTTGATGACTATCGTTTACGAAAGCGAAAGCACCTAGATGTAACTAAACCCGCCCAGAGGAATGTGTAGGGGCGGGTTTGATGACTATCGTTTACGAAAGCACCCAGATGTAACTAAACCCGCCCCGACTGAGTGTTAACTTCGCTTTGCCGTGTCAGGGGGTGGGCATTGCCCACCCTACGCTCTAGGATGTCGCTAAATCCGTTCGTGGAATGTGCGGTTAATCACATCCAGTTGCTGTTCGCGGGTTAACTTAATAAAGTTCACCGCATAACCCGATACCCGAATCGTTAACTGCGGGTATTTCTCAGGATGATCCATCGCATCCAGCAGGGTATCGCGATTGAAGACATTGATATTGATATGATGACCCTCATCATGGAAATACCCATCCAGCATTCCCACCAAGTTAGTCACCTTCGCCTCATCCGTCTTACCCAACGCTTGCGGCACAATGGAAAACGTATAAGAAATCCCATCTTGGGCATGTTCATACGGTAGTTTCGCCACTGAAGCCAAGGCTGCGATCGCGCCATTGCTATCACGACCATGCATCGGGTTCGCACCTGGGGCAAAGGGTTCCCCAGCTTTGCGCCCATCGGGGGTACTTCCTGTCTTCTTCCCGTACACTACATTGGAGGTAATCGTCAGAATCGACTGGGTAGGAACAGCGCCACGATAAGTCTTATTCTTGCGGACTTTATCCATAAACGCTTTCACCAGGTTGGCAGTAATGTCATCCACCTGATCATCGTTATTGCCAAACTTGGGATAATCTCCTTCTACCTGATAGTCTACGGCGAGACCCTGGTCATTGCGAATAACTTTCACCTTGGCATATTTAATCGCCGATAACGCATCGCCAACCACCGACAACCCAGCAATCCCACATGCCATTGTCCGATAAACATCCCGGTCATGTAGCGCCATTTCCAAACGCTCATAACAATATTTATCGTGCATATAGTGGATCACATTCAAGGTATTGACGTAGAGTTTCGCCAACCACTCGATCATTTGGTCGAATTTCCCCATCACCTCGTCATAATCAAGGTACTCTGAGGTAATCGCTGCCAGTTCCGGACCGATTTGTTCGCCCGCTTTTTCATCCTTACCGCCATTAATCGCATAGAGTAAGGCTTTCGCTAGGTTAACCCGTGCGCCAAAGAACTGCATCTGTTTGCCAATCGGCATTCCCGATACACAGCAGGCAATGCCATAATCATCACCATAGTGCGATCGCATCAGGTCATCGTTCTCGTACTGAATCGAACTGGTTTCTACCGATACCTTGGCGCAGAACCGCTTAAAGTTAATCGGTAGCCGTTCTGACCACAGAACCGTTAAATTTGGTTCTGGTGCAGGACCGAGGTTATTAAGCGTATGCAAGAAACGGAAACTGGTCTTGGTCACCAACGGACGACCATCTTCACCCATTCCGCCAATGGCTTCGGTTACCCAAACCGGGTCACCGGAGAACAGTTCATTATAAGCCGGTGCCCGCAGGAAGCGCACCAGCCGCAATTTCATCACGAAATGGTCAATTAGTTCCTGCGCTTCGGATTCGTTAAGCTTGGCGTTATTTAAATCCCGTTCCACATAAATATCCAGGAACGTAGACACCCGTCCCAAGGACATCGCCGCGCCATTTTGTTCCTTCACCGCACCCAGATAGCCAAAGTACGTCCACTGTACTGCTTCTTGGGCATTTGCCGCCGGACGGCTAATATCACAGCCATAGCTAGCCGCCATGTCTTGCAGTTCGCTTAGCGCCCGGATTTGTTCAGAAATTTCTTCCCGTTGCTGGATAACAGACTCATCAATCGCATCGAATTCTAGAGAATCTTGCTGCTGTTTTTTATCAGCAATTAAACGGGTGATCCCATACAATGCTACCCGACGATAGTCACCAATAATTCGACCCCGACCATAGGCATCCGGTAACCCCGTAATGATCCCAGAATGTCGCGCTTTTCGCATTTCCCGTGTATAGGCATCAAATACCCCATCATTATGGGTTTTGCGATAGTTGGTGAAAATCTCTTCTGTTTGGGGATCAAGCTGATAGCCGTAAGCTTCGAGGGATTTCTTGACAACTCGGATACCACCCAAGGGCATAATTGCCCGTTTTAACGGTTTATCAGTTTGGATGCCGACAATTTGTTCCAGGTTTTGATCAATATAACCCGGTGCATGGGCGGTGATACTGGTGGGGACTTTGGTATCGACATCTAAAATACCCTTTTCCCGCTCTTGCTGCATCAAATCGCCGACGTTTTGCCAGAGGGTTTTCGTCCGTTCCGTTGCTCCGGCAAGGAAAGAGTCGTTTTGTGTGTATGGGGTATAATTCTTTTGGATGAAATCCCGGACATTAATTTCATTCGTCCATTTACCGGGATTAAAATTCTGCCATTGTTCGCATAAGGCACTAGCTGTCTCATGCTTTTGTGTAGATGTGTTAGGTTCAATTATCCCAACCATAGGCATTATTTACCTCTTTTTTTGTGCAAACTTTTGAACGTTAGACGTAGCCCTGACCATTTTTTGAGAAATTTTGGTCAACAGTCTAAGGTGGTTTTGGTTCTACTAAAAACTCGTAGCGTTTTATGTGTACCTCAGGCTCTTGACTCTAGTCATGGGTCTATAGGAAGAACAGTAAGGTTTATCCTAACTAAATCTATTCCTTGCGGTCTATTTAGCCTGGACGTTTACCGCTCTCTCTAACTGTCTATCTCTATCGTAACTCCATGGATATTAAATCAGCAAATTTTGGAGAAGTCAATCTACTTCTTTACAAATATTTTTAATGTCAAGGTTGGGTGATTTTTCGAGAAAATGTGGGGATAATCCCTACCCATTCAAATCAGTTTGGTGTTATAATAGGAGAATATTTTTTATTTAAAAGAAGAGATGATCGCCTAGGTTGTAGGGGTTGTAGGGGTTGTCGGGGCTGTAGGGGCGAGTCGCTGCATCAATGTTCGGTGCGAGAATTAACCTATATCGACTCGCCCCTGTCTAAATGCGGTGTTGGATGATTACTGATACCGGGTGGGGGCGACCCGATCAAATTAAGGGTTGGGTTGTGTTAATTGGATGGGGCGGGTTTAGTTACTTAGGGGCTGCTGAATAAGTCTTGTGGTGAGGGGGAGCTGGGGAAGCTGGGGAAGCTGGGGGAGCTGGGGGAGCAAGGGTACATTTTACCTGAGCAAGGTGATGCCATACTTATGAAGGATGCTACCCCATTTCCTTGCAC
>NZ_JAVJQP010000187.1:0-30049 GCF_040218875.1 Coleofasciculus sp. D1-CHI-01 | reverse complement strand
TCTCATCTATTTACATGGGTTAAATTCTCCGGTATTACACCGAGATATTAAGCCGAGTAATCTGATTTTAGGAGAGGATAAGCAGATTTATTTAGTTGATTTTGGTGCGGTGCAAGATAGTGCGGCGGTAGAAGGAGTGACGTTTACTGTGGTGGGAACGAGTGGATATGCACCCTTAGAACAGTTCTGGGGACAAGCGGTTCCGGCTTCGGATCTTTATGCTTTGGGCGCGACGTTAATTCATCTATTAACAGGTACAGCCCCGGCTGATTTGCCGCAACGAAATTTACGGATACAATTTCGGGAGCAGGTGAGTATTAACTCTCAGTTGATAAGTTGGATTGAAGCCTTGACGGAACCTGACCTAGATTTGCGCTTGAGTTGTGCTAGTCAAGCCCTTGATGCATTGGAAACCGGGCGCTCGATTTGTTCTATGGGTTATCCATTGGAAACTGTACATCCGCCTTTTTTAACACGAATTAGGATTAAAAAAAACAAAAATAAACTTATTGTTTATTTTTCTGCAACGGGGATAGTGTGGTTTATTAAAGATTGCGTATTTTTATTAATTAAATTAATCCCATTTTTTAGTTTATTTTTGTTGTCAATAGTTGTAAGTTTATGCCTAGTTGCTATTGGATTTTATACCTTAAAAGAGTTATTTTCTTCGCCAAGTAAAACAATAATATGCACATTATTTATATTTGGTTTCATATCTTTTTTTGCTCAGGAATCCTTGATTGATCTTAAAAAAATGTACAGAGATATTCGTAATATTCGTAATTTTATATGTGCTAACTTCTGGGGATACTCTGTAGTATTTGATATAGATAAATTTACTTGTCAGGGATTTGATTTTCATCTACTCCTTTCGGAGATTCAAGGAGTAGCTAGTAATTATTCAGGTAAAGCCATCTATCTCAAGATAAGAAAGAGAGACTATTGTTTGGCAAATCGACTAACACCATCTGAATCAAACTGGTTAGTTGGTGAAATCACAGATTGGCTAGCAAATGTTCAATAACGGACGTAACTCATAAATTAAAATTTCAAGGAGTAACTCATGTTAAGCGCAGGACAAGTTTTATGCGATCGCTATCAGCTACAAAAAGAATTAGGGAATAACGCAGGGCGTCAAACTTGGTTAGCGATGGATACTCAAGCCTCACCGCCAACAGCCGTTGTGGTTAAATTGCTGGCGTTTAATCCCCAGATGCAATGGGATGAGTTGAAGCTGTTTCAACGAGAGGCTCAAGTTCTAAAGAATCTCAACCATCTTCGCATTCCGAAGTATCTCGATTATTTCTCAGTGGATGATGTTGAAGCGGGTTTAGAAGACTCTTCTATCGACAATAAAAATAGTGATAAATCCAATGTAAGCGGATTACCATGGTTTGCTTTAGTGCAAGAATATATTCCCGGTAGTTCTCTCAAGCAGTTATTAGAGCAAGGGAAACAGTTTAAGGAGAATCAGGTGCGTCATTTTTCCGAGGATTTGCTCAATATTTTAATTGATTTACACGAGTTGAGTCCGCCTATTCTTCACCGTGATATTAAACCCAGTAATCTTATTTTGGGAAAAAATAACCAAATTTATTTGGTAGACTTTGGTGCTGTGCAAGACAAAGCTAAAGCTGAAGGGGTTACATTTACGGTAGTGGGAACCAGTGGTTATGCGCCCCCCGAACAGCTATGGGGAAAAGCTGTACCTGCATCAGATTTATATGCCTTGGGTGCAACTTTGATTCATTTATTAACAGGGATTCCGCCATCTCAATTACCCCAGCAGCGAATGCGGATTAAGTTTCGAGATAAAGTCAAGATTGAGCCGAGTTTTGCTAACTGGATTGAGCAGTTAATTCAACCTGCACTGGAAAGACGATTGAGTACAGCACGTCAGGCTTTTTCTGCACTGCAATCCTCTTTGATTCCTCACCACAATCAAATCCCTGCCCAAGGCTCAAGACGCTATGTAGATGATAGTGACAGTGGCTACGGTTGTGGCTGCTGGGCTTTACTAGGACTAATAGGAATTGGCTTTATTCTCCTATTAATTCCTTCATTTCTTAGTAGCGCTGGTAAAGCCAGAGAGTCAGAAGCAAAACAATATATTGGTTCAATGAATCGCGCCCAGCAAGCTTATTTTTTAGAGGAAAGTAAGTTTACTGATACTATAGCGGAACTGGGACTCGGCATTAGCACTGAAACAGAGAACTATACCTATTCAATGCATACAACTTCCTTGAGCGTTATTAACTATGCCATTTCCCACAAATCAAAGATGAAAGGCTATGTGGGCGCTGTATTTTTAGGTGATGCTGTAGCAACAGGAGAGATGACAACATTTGCAATTCTGTGTGAGGCAGAATCTCCCGGTACTCATCGCCCCCCAGCACCAATTGTAGAGGATGGTGTGATTCAATGCGCCCCGGAGACAGTAAATCTTTATGGAGAGGATGAAAAAGGAATTTTTCTGGGGGAAGATTGGAAGTTAGTTTATCGTTCGGCTAATTACGCGAAAGCTGGTAAGTACAATCAAGCCATTGATACTGCGGAAACGATTACAGAGCGTTGGGTTAAAGTTAAAGCACTTGAGGGTATTGCCACGGAGTTAGTGACAGTGGGTAAGTCTAAGCAAGCTTTGCCAATTATCGAAAAGATACAAGCGATCGCACTCAATTTAACTGATGCTGGTGAGTATACCCAAGCTCTGAGAGTGACTCACAGTATCCCCCATGATTCGATTCAGAGTAAGACCATCCAAGCGATCGCACCCTATTTAACCACGTCTGCTGAGTATGAACAAGGCATTCAGGTGGCTAAAATGATTACAGACTATGAACCAAAAGCCAAAGCCTTGGATGCCATTGTACGTCGATTAGTCGCAACCGGGAACCCTGAACGAGCGGTTCAGATTGCTGAAACTATCCAATCTTATTATGGTGGTAAAGCTCAAGCCCTGGCGACAATTGAACGTTATAAAAATTAACGTTAATCGGCAATTTACCACACCGGGTAGGGATGTTCCGGCGGAAGTCTCGATAACCTGAAACTGTACCTAGGAAACAGGATAGAGCCGTTTTATCAAAAAAGGCAATAAGGAAGATGAGATAAGCTGTTCGGCATTTAAACCTTAATGTCAATAATGGCGAAAGCCGTGTAGTGCGAGCATCTTGCTCGCTAATAATACCCAATTTAAATGTATGACAGCTTAATTGTCAGTTAGGGCAGGTTTAGTCATACCTGGGTTAAGGTAAGAAATGATGACCGTAAACTCTGCCCCTACACACGCGCTAGATACCGTCAACATTTATCAGAGGTAATCTCGTGTTCAATCCAGAGCAATGCTTAAAGGAACGTTACCAACTGCAACAAAAATTAGGACGCACGGCTGCAGGGCGACAAACTTGGTTGGCGACGGATTTACAATCTCATGAACAAGTGACGGTTAAGCTATTAGCCTTTAGCCCGGAAATGCAGTGGGACGAACTTAAACTCTTTGAACGCGAGGCACAAGTTTTACAAGCCCTGAATCATCCCCGAATTCCCCGCTATCGGGATTATTTTTCTTTAGACAAAGAAGCGGGGTTCCAGTTACATTGGTTTGGATTGGTACAAGACTATATTCCGGGAAATTCGCTGCAAGAATTATTAGATAAAAATAAACGGTTTAGCGAGAAACAGGTTCGTGCGATGGCGACCCAAGTTCTAGATATTCTCATTTATTTACACGAACTGAGTCCGCCAGTATTGCACCGAGATATTAAACCGAGTAATCTTATTTTAGGGGAAGACAAGCAAGTTTATCTAGTGGATTTTGGCGCAGTTCAAGCCCAAGCTGCTGTTACAGGTGTTACATTTACTGTAGTAGGGACGAGTGGTTATGCACCCTTAGAACAATTTTGGGGACGGGCGGTGGCGGCTTCTGATTTATATGCTTTGGGTGCAACTTTAATTCACCTACTAACGGGTACAGCCCCGGCTGATTTACCCCAGAAAGAAGGGCGGGTTTATTTTCGCGATTCCCTTCGGGATAGCTTCGCTTCGCACGTCAGCCTCGATTCTCAGTTTATCACTTGGATTGAGCAAATGACTGAAATGGAGTTAGAAAAGCGCTTCAGCACGGCTAAACAAGCCAGACATTCGCTTAAACATGGGCAAATTCAACAGTCGAGTTCTACATCACATCCAGTTCGAGGGAAACTTTCTAAACCTTCAGGTAGCCTGATTAAACTTAAAGCGGATAGAGACAAATTGGCGATTACTATTCCAGCTCCTGGACTGAGAAAAATTACCCAATACAGTTGGTTAGCGGCTTTAATCCTTGTCTCTTTTCATACAGGAATTTTCATCATTATTATTGTGGGGCTATTATCTTCTATATTTTCTGGATATTTGGACACAACTTTAAGTCTATTGTGTTTTTCACTATTTCTTTGCCTATTTGATTTCTATAGCATGGGGGAAAAAACTCATGTCGTCTTGGAGCGTAACCTTAATTCTTTAAGCCTAAAACGCCAACTCTGGTTTTTGTATTATGGACAGCAGCAGTTCAGTATTTCCGAGCTTGGTAATGCATTCTTAATGAATCGAGGCTCGATTTACGAAATCAGAATTCCTACTGTTTATTCAATGTGTAAACTGGGTGGTGCTTTAGGAGAGCATGAAAGCACTTGGTTACTCCAAGAACTATTGAATTGGCTGTATTTTAAATAAAAATGATACCCGAATGCTTATTCAAAAATAAATGATTATGTTCAGTCCCAATCAATGCTTAAAAGAACGATACCAGCTCCATCAAAGATTAGGACGCACAGCAGCAGGGCGACAGACTTGGTTAGCCACCGATTTGCAGTCAAAGAAGAGAGTCGTCGTTAAATTGCTGGCTTTTAGCCCAGAAATGCAGTGGGAAGAACTTAAACTGTTTGAACGCGAAGCCCAAGTTTTGCAAGCTTTAAATCATCCTCGCATTCCTCACTATCGGGATTATTTTTCATTGGATAAAGACTCAGGATTTACTTTGCCGTGGTTTGGATTAGTTCAAGATTACATTCCAGGGATTTCTCTGCAAACCCTATTAGATAATAATAAAATTTTTACCGAAAAACAGGTTCGCCGGATTGCCCGTGAAGTTCTAAATATTCTCGTCTATTTACATGAATTAAGTCCGCCTGTCTTGCATCGAGATATTAACCCCAGTAATCTAGTTTGGGTGAAAAAAAAGTGGGTTTATCTGGTAGATTTTGGGACAGTTCAAGCTCAAGCAGCTGTTACTGGGGTTACATTTACGGTGGTGGGAACGAGTGGCTATACACCCTTAGAACAGTTTTGGGGGCGGGCGGTGGCGGCGTCAGATTTATATGCGTTAGGGGCTACCTTAATTCACTTGTTAACGGGTATAGCGCCTGCTGATTTACCGCAAACAGAAGGACAAATTCAATTTCGTGATTTCCTTCGGGATAGCTGCGATTCACGCCTTAGTCTCAATTTTCAGTTTATCAGTTGGATTGAACAGATGACCGAACTTTCGTTAGAGAGGCGCTTTAGCACGGCTCAAGAAGCTAGAGAAGCACTTAGAGATAGGCAGATTCCACCGTCTAATCCTCCCCCACGTCTGGTTGGCGAGAAACTGTCTAAACCTTCAGGTAAGTTAATCAAAGTTAAAACGACTAGAGACCGCTTAGAAATTATTCTACTGTCCCCTACTTTTGGTGAAGTAATTCAGAAAATTAAGTTTGTTTATGTCTGGTTATTTTTGTTTAATTTATTTATTTTTCTTTGCTTCATGGGGTCATTGCCGACGTTGGTTCTAATGCCATCATTTCAAGCGATCGGTTTTACAGCTTTTAACTTGGTTTTGTTAGGTGTGTCAATAAGTTTATCCCTTAATTGGTTTCGCGCCCAGACCCAAACAACTTATGTTTTATTTGATCGCACTTGTAATAAACTAGAAATCAATCGTAAACAATGGTTGTCTAATCCTATTCAACAACAAACCAAAATCACAGACATTGGCAATGTTTATTTGATTCATGGAGATTCCAGTTACGAAATTGGCATCATTTCAACCCATTGTCTCTGTAGAATCAGTGGCAATTTAGATAACATAGATAGTGCTTGGTTACTTCAAATCATATTGGATTGGCTTGATTTAAGTTAAACCGGTTAAGTGTATTTACAATGATTACCTAATGCTTATTACCGTACCATTGAACTTAAATGTCTCGCCTTATCCCCATAGCCAAAAACCTAATAAATTATGAATGATTACCCCTATCAAATCGGTGGGAGTCTTCCCGAAGATGCCCCCACTTACATCATCCGACAAGCCGATACTGAACTCTATGAAGGACTAAAAGCGGGAGAATTTTGTTATGTCCTGAATTCTCGGCAAATGGGAAAATCCAGTTTATTAGTTCGCACGATGCAAAGGCTTTCTACAGAAGGATTTGCCTGTGCTGCAATTGATTTATCGGATATTGGGAGTCAATCGTTGGAACAGTGGTATGGTGGTGTATCCTATCAGTTATTGAATAGCTTTAATCTATTCAATCCCCTGGAATTTATGGACTGGTGGCAAGGGCGAGATTGGATGTCTCCGGTGCAGCGATTGAGTGAACTTGTTTCAACGGTACTGCTGAAAGAGTTATCTCAACCTATTGTTATTTTTATCGATGAAATCGATAGTATTCTCAGCTTGCAGGAAGCTGCCGATGACTTTTTTGCCTTGATTCGCGCCTGCTATAATAAACGCGCCCAAAATAGTGAATATAAGCGGCTTACGTTTGCCTTAGTCGGAGTCGCTACGCCATCAGATTTAATTAGTGACCCCACCCGCACCCCGTTTAATATTGGTCGGGCGATAGAATTGCAGGGGTTTCAATATCAAGATTGCCAACCGTTGCTTCAGGGATTAGCGGGAAATGTTAATTATTCTGAAACTGTCTTGCAAGAGATTTTAGACTGGACAAGTGGACAACCTTTCCTCACCCAAAAACTCTGTAAGGTAGTGGTGCAAGATTCAACATTAGTTGGGGTGCATCACTCGACTATTAATGATTCAAGCGACAATTTAAATTCACCCTTAATTGGGCAAATTGTCCAATCCCAACTCCTGGAAAACTGGGAATCTCAAGATGAACCTACCCATATCCGAACTATCCGCGATCGCATTCTCAAAAATGAGCAATTGGCGGGTCGATTATTGGGGCTTTATCAGCGGATTTTACACCAAGGAGAATTGATTGCTGATGATAGCCCGGAACAAGCTCAATTATGCCTGAGTGGATTAGTGGTTCGTCAAGGGGGAAAACTCCGAGTCAAAAATAAAATTTATCAGTCTATTTTTACCGCCAATTGGGTAGAAAACGCCCTGGCTGAATTACGCCCTTACAG
This sequence comes from Coleofasciculus sp. D1-CHI-01, assembly GCF_040218875.1. Classification (NCBI taxonomy): domain Bacteria; kingdom Bacillati; phylum Cyanobacteriota; class Cyanophyceae; order Coleofasciculales; family Coleofasciculaceae; genus Coleofasciculus; species Coleofasciculus sp. D1-CHI-01. The sequence continues at coordinate 22,654 of NZ_JAVJQP010000187.1, read as the reverse complement.
TGAAGCCTTAACCGCTTGGTTTGACTCAGATTGTCAAGATGAGTCCCGATTATTGCGTGGACAGGCTTTACAAGATGCTCAAGATTGGGCGACAGGAAAAAGTTTAAGCGATCGCGATTATCATTTCCTCGCGGCGTCTCAAGAAGCAACCCTGGCACAATTACGGCAAATCGAAAGCCAAAATCAAGCGGAAATTAAACAACTGCGTCGCGAAAAAGAATTACTGGAAGAGTTAACAAAAGAACAACAGCAGCGAAAATTAATCCAAGCGAAATTAAATCGGGAACAGCAGTTGAGATTTCAATATGTCACTGGGGCGGCGGCGGTGATTATAACAGTATTAATAAGTGTCTTTTGGGTTAAACCCTCTATCGAAGAACGGAATATTAAAATCAATACCCTGAGTTTATTATCCGAATCCCTTTTAGCCACTAATAAACCGCGAGATGCACTCATCGAAAGTATTCGCGCCACCAAAGAACTAAAACAGTCTCTCGGCGTGACGGCGGATACCAAAATGCGAGTGATTATGGCATTTAATCAAGCGATTTCGAGTTTCAGTCAGCCGAATACTTTACCCGGACATTCTTCCCCAGTGACTCAGCTTCGATTTAGTCCGGATAGTCAGATGGTGGCTGTCGCTTATCAGGATGGTACAGTAAAGCTGTGGCATCATCGGAGTGATCCCGATAAATCTAACCGAGTTTATACCTTCCAAGAAACAGGCGATCGCATCCTTAATCTTAGCTTTAGTTCTGATAGCCAAACCCTCGCCAGTGCTAGCGCTGATGGTACGATTAAACTGTGGGATCAAAAGGGTCAACGACAGGGAACTGTAAACGTTGATGCTGATAAGATAACCAGTATCAGTTTTAATCCCAATCGCCAACAAATTGCCGTGAGTACCGATCAAAAGATTCAACTGTGGCAATATCTGGAGAATCAATTAGCGCAAACGTTAACTCGTCCCCATATTTCCCATGTCCGTTTTTCCGCCAACGGAGATAAACTAGCAACTGTAGATCACCAAGGCGCGATCGCACTGTGGCGGTGTCGGGATGGTCAATTACTCCACACCTTTGATACAAGCACTGATTCGATTATCGATATCCAATTTAGTCCCAATAGTCAACTCATTGCCTCTAGCAGTACAGAGGGTACAGTAAGACTCTGGCGTAAAAATGGCACATTGTTGAATATCTTACAACATACCAAACCAGTCACCAGCTTTAGCTTTAGTGCGGATAACCAAATGCTAGCCACGACAAGTACCGATAACCGCGTCAGACTCTGGCATCAAAATGGTACATTACTTAAAGCCTTACCGAGTCATAAAAATCCAGTCGCCAAGGTTAGCTTTTCCCCGGATGGTGAACAATTAGCATTAGCGAATCCGGATGGAACAGTTAGCTTGTGGAATTTGAATCTGAACCACCTGTTGCAGCAAGGATGCATTAGCTTAACCAGAAGAGACAATCGTGTTCACACCAAGACTGATTCTGATGCATTCCACCTTTGTCAAAAGTACACTCCTGTAAATATAGATAGATAAACCTTAATCTGTAGGGTGGGTTAGGCGGTGTTCAATTTAGAAAACAAATCATTTAATGATCACTCCGCCGTAACCCACCACCTTATCCTTTATTCAGGGTTAACAAAAGATGAGGGCGAGTCAACAAAATTAATGGATTTCTCCTTAACGATAATAAGGTTACTTAAACGGTCGTTTTGGTGCTATCCCTTTCTTTGGAGACCCACAACGTTTATGATATGCTTTGGCTGGTATTTGATGTAGATCGTTGGACGTCTCAAAATTTAAGCTCAGTTTGTCGTGAAGCTAAACAGAAAAATTATTATTTAGCTATCAGCAATCCCTGTTTTGAAGTTTGGTTGTGTCTACACTTTTCCGATTTAAATCCCCAGGATAAAAGTTGCCAGGATTTCAAGACAAGGCTAAAAGTCCTTTTAGGAAGTTACAATAGTAGTAAACTTGAGCTATCTTTATACGAACCCAAGATCGCAGATGCGGTAGCTCGTGCCAAGCAGCTACATCCAACAGCGACACAAAATTGGCCTCCTACACCAGGAACACACGTATATCGGCTCGTTGAAATTCTTCTACAAAGCTTGAATAAGTGATAGTCCTGATGACACCACATTGCCCTCTCCCTACCGCCAAACCTTACTAAATTAACCCCCTACGATGAAGACAATGACGATTGGAAATAGAGTTCCTTCAACTCGTCCAACGATACATCATTTTCAGGTCGCGGATCACGAAAATAGCGATGAATCGGCAACAATTCATCAGGACGACGGGCGTTAGGTGAAGCGAGAATCTCCTCAATTAACTTCAGATAATCTATCGCCGTTGTCCTCCAAGTGTAATGGTTCCATATATGCTCACGACAGGCGTTATGGAACCACTCCCACCGTTGAGAATCACTGAGAACATCTTCTAAACCTTGAGCAATTGCTGCTGGATTCTCTGGATCAATAAAAATACCATAAACCTCATCTCCCTCTCGTAAACTCTCCCTTAAACCACTATTTTTAGTCACGACTAAGGGTAATCCAGCTAACGCGGCTTCTATTGGACCCAATCCAAAAGGTTCATGGTGAGACGTGAGAGCAAATACAGAATGACGTTGAGCCAAAAATCGATACGCGGCGGCGAGGGCGGGTTGATCTGGGAGGCTAAAGGCACTAATTTTACCCCGTAAGTGATTATTGTTGACAACTTCGCGTAGGGGAATAAGCACCTCTTTTTCTGCTGTATGATTGCTCACTGGTTCCCGCAGTGGGTTGTCTTCTCCCTGAGTAAAAATAACCAGATTAGCTTTTTCTTGCAGCGTTTCACTCTCAGCAAAGGCTTGGACTAAACCCAGATGATTCTTTTTCGGTGCTAATCGACTGGCTGCAATAATCGCTGGCAAATCTCGTCGATCTTCTTTAATATCCCGCGCTAATCGTTCTTGAATTAATTGATAGGTTTCTTCCTCGTTTGGAGAACGGGATTCAAGATCGAACAATGAAGGGTCAACGCCGGGTGTAATTTCGGCAAAACGAGCATCATTGTTGACATTAACTGCCCCTCGATAGGCAGGATGAGCGTATTGTTTAAACCGTTCTTGATCTGTTGTACTGGTAATATTGACAGCCGAGCGATTCATACTCAACCGTTCAGCAACAATGCGGCGTCCGAAGTGATAATACTCATCCGTTTCGGGAATATTTTCGGGCGTGACTTCCAATTTATCCATCTTCAACGCCCCCAAAGAATGAGCGGTAAAGGTGAAGGGAATACCCACTTCAGCTTCAATTAAAACCCCCGATATACCACCATCAGCATAATGGCTGGTCATCACATCAGGGAAATTCCCTTCCTCTCGATAAAATTGGAGGATATTAGGTATCCAATCTTTCACCAGATGTGACCAGAGTAATTCTTTGCGGAGAAATTCTTTCGGTCCAGCCGGTAAGCGGATAATCCGAACATTGGGCGCATCGGGATAGTGATCAAATTTCTCGGAAAATTCAGACCATTCTGGGTCAATAATCTGGCGGGTGAGAATGTCTACGTTGTGACCATGCTTTGCCATCTCCACCGCCACATTTTTCACATAGATGAGCTGACCCCCGAAATCTGGATGTTCTGTCCAGTAACTATCATGGCGATCAAAGTTACCTTGTGGGTTAAGAAATCCAATATGCATAATAAAACTAACTCAAATTAAATTAAGTGTTGGAATAGAGCCAGGGCAATAGTTAGCCAAAAAGCCTCCTCTCATTCAGAAAAGAAGCTTAACCTAATTTATTAGGATAGCGCTGGTTGACGACTATTTAATTCGCTGCGCCAGTAACTCTTGGGCTTTATTAGCGCACTCGGCATTCTGCTTTTTAACATTTTGTAAAAACTGAGCCAGTTCCTGATCGCCAGATTGCTCGGCATCCTGGATATACTCATCGTAAGTAGCTGCACCATTGAGCATGTGATACAACACACTAACCAGGTTATAGTTTGTGTTCTGTACTCCGATAACTTGTTCGCTTTGAGTCGGCATTTTAATTCTCCTTATTTTTTTATCGTTCAATTTCTCTCTCTATCTCTAATTGAGGCTTTGGCTGATCAAGGCAAGGCATTTAACTTAACCCGAATGGCACTGAAATAAGCATTGTCAGCTCTCCAAAACCTTTGATATGCCGTAGGGTGGGCATTGCCCACCAGCCTTAAGTCAATGACATTGAACTTAACCCGACTGCACCACCGAAGCCTTCACTAGGGTAAAACTCCTCAGCGAGGATATTCGTCACTCCTAAGACAGATAAGATATCAAGGCTATTTTTATGTCATAAGGCAGACGTAAAGCAGGCTTCAAATTTATTAAAGTTATGGTTGCCCTAGTCAGGGATTGGATATTATAAGTTGGCTTAGTAGTAATTACTTATTTAGCTATCGATTGATGATATTTTCTCTAGATTTGGGCATGATTCTAATTTTTGCAATATCGCTAATCTAAGCCTTACTCCTCTAAGGCTTATATCCTGAATTTCAAGGGGTTAGAGAACTTTCCCCCTTTGGTTGACGTTCAATAAGAAGAATAATTATGACGACCCAGAATCAATGGCACGAACTCGCTCAACAACTGCGCGTGGATAGTATTCGCTCTACGACGGCGGCGGGTTCTGGTCATCCTACCTCCTCCATGTCGGCGGCGGATTTAATGGCTGTCTTCATGTCCAAGTATTTCCGCTATGACTTTGACCATCCCGATAACCCGAATAACGATCGCTTCATTCTCTCCAAAGGACATGCTTGTCCCTTACTCTATGCCATGCAGAAAGCGGCTGGGGTGATGTCAGACGAGGAGATGATGTCCCTGCGTCAGTTTGGCAGTCCGGTTCAGGGTCATCCAGTTCCCCTGATCCCTGGAATTGAGGTAGCAACGGGTTCTCTGGGACAAGGCTTATCCGTTGGTGTCGGAATGGCTTTAGCAGCTAAGTACCTGGATCAACTTCCCTATCGGGTTTGGGTACTTCAAGGCGATAGTGAAACCGCTGAAGGATCAGTTTGGGAAGCCTTTGATCACGCTTCCTACTATAATCTGGATAATCTGATTCTGACGATTGATGTGAATCGCTTGGGTCAACGGGGTCAAACTGAACTGGGCTGGAATACCCAAGCTTATGCAACCCGGGCGAGAGCGTTTGGTTGGCACGCGATTGAAATCGATGGTCATGATTTTAAGGAGATTGAGCAAGCCTACGGTGAAGCGCTGTCCATCCATAACCAACCTGTCGTCATTATTGCCCGCACCGTGAAAGGCAAGGGTGCCTCTGTGGTAGAAAATCAGAGTGGCTGGCATGGTAAGAATTTGGACGATGAGAAGGCAAAAGCGGCAATTGAGGAATTAGGCGGCGAGCGCAATATTCAGATTTCCGTCCAGAAACCGGAGGACGAGGGAGAACCCGCCACAATGGGCGAGACGCAACCCTTGGAACTTCCCACCTATGATGAAGGCGAGAACGTCGCCACCCGTACAGCCTACGGTAAGGCATTAGCCGCTATTGGCGCATCGCGATCCGATGTGGTTGCGCTTGACGGGGAAGTCAGCAATTCAACCCGCGCCAAATTCTTCGCCAAAACCCATAGCGATCGCTTTTTTGAAATGTTCATTGCTGAACAGCAGATGGTGGGAGCGGCGATGGGATTGCAAGCACGGCATTATAAACCGTTTGTCTCTAGCTTTGGTGCGTTCCTGAGTCGCGCTTATGACTTCGTGCGAATGGCAGCTATTTCTCGTGCCAATATCAAGTTATCGGGGTCTCACGCCGGAATTTCCATTGGTCAAGATGGACCCTCGCAAATGGCATTAGAAGACTTGGCATCCATGCGAGCCGTTTGGAGTAGTACGGTTCTGTATCCCTGTGATGGTAACCAAACCGCTAAACTGGCGGGTCAAATGGTTGACCGGGATGGGATCGTTTACCTGCGGACAACGCGGATGAAAACCCCCGTTATTTATGAAAAAGAGGAAGAATTTCCCATTGGTGGTAGCAAAGTCATTCGGGGTAGCGATCGCGACCAAGTGACGGTGATTGGTGCCGGGGTGACATTGCACGAAGCACTGAAGGCGTATGATCGGCTCAAACAAGAGGGTATCACCGCCCGGATTATTGATGCCTATTCGGTTAAACCCATTGATACAGAAACCCTGCATCAAGCCGCACAAGATACCGAAGGCAACTTGATTGTCGTCGAAGATCATTGGCTGGAAGGTGGCTTAGGTGCCGCCGTACAGGATGCCTTTGCTGGTGTTAATACTGCACCCACCTATCAAGGTTCTCAACTGCGATTAATTAAGTTAGCGGTACAAAATATGCCCGGTTCTGGCAAACCCCAAGAACTGATGCATGAGGCAAAAATTGACGCCGATGCCATCGTTGAAGCCGCGCGATCGCTCGTTAAGCAACCCGTTGGCGCATAACTCATATCTCGCATCATTCGCGTTAATCAGCCAGTGGTTTAAACCACTGGCTAAAAGCGAAAGTTGTCTAAAGACGACTGGATAATATAGCAATCGCCATAGCTCGATGTGTCTACTGCTATACTTTTAATCTGAAGTTCCCCCAGCCAAAAAATCGGAACTGCCTCATTGTGTGGCTTTCCGCTATTTTTTAGTAGCTGTTATGCTTATGTACAATCGTGCTCAACCTTGATGTAGCGTGGGTTTCCACAGTGACTCACCACCTAGTTTTTATGAGGTTTTAGTTGCCCTACTCATATTTTTATTTCGCCATTTTTCTACAGTTTGTTTAACGGCTTCTATTTCCTCAAAATCTACCCGAATCACAGCCGTCTCAAATTCCACACCCAACGCTGTACTAACTTCCAGGATTTCTACAAAACTGGCACATTGATAATCGGTGTCTTCATACTGCTTAACTCGTTGCTGATCAATTCCCAACAAATCAGCCAGTTCGTTTTGGCTGATTTGGGCAGCTATCCTGGCTTTGATTAAAGCATCGGGCAGCTTATTTAAATTCTCAACTTTAATTTTAATTGGCTGACCTTTATCACAATTAGTCAGTCTTTCATATTCAGCAATTTCTTCTTTTAACTCGTTAACTTGACTCTGATAGGAGTCTCTATGAAGCTGCCAGCGTACTGGTTCAGCTTTCAAGTTTTCATTACTATCCAATTCGGCGACAGACTGTTCAAATCGCCGCAACCAATCTAAGGAGTAGTGATATTGCTGCTCATTTTTTATCATTACGGTATCCACCTCTGTAAATCTATAGCTATAATCCCTTTGCGCGTATTCGTTCTGGTGTCAAATTGAAAAAAATCTAAATAGACTGTTCCAGCATCATTAGCTGGGTAATTAGCGGGAAATATTTCACCTTTATACTTACTTTTTTGTTCAGCACGTCGCAGGGCAGAGTTATATAAAGTAGGAGCAATGGATTTCAGGTAATCTATATCAACCCCATCATCGTCCCAACAGGCATCAAAATCACCAGGGTTGGGTTTACTGGTGACAAAACTACCATCAATATAAATAGTTCGACAACCTGCGGCTTTTAATTGGGTCATTGCCAGTTCCAGACCATCTATCATACGTTGTCTCCTCAACGTTGTACCAAATCTCTGCTGAAACTCTTCCCATTCGCCAAAATGAACTCCTGGTAGTAGATTGCCGTTTTCATCGAATTCTGGAATCACTTCCTCACATCCACGCCACAAATCGATTGTCTGGCTTTTAAGCGTACCACAATTATTCTTATACATTAGGAAAGAAAAATCTGTCCAGACTTAGTAGGCTAAGTCTGGAACATTAATCCTATGAGGTTATAACTTGCTGAATCGGAATCTCGATCCAAAATTCAGTCCCTTTCCCTGGAGTGGAGGTGCAATGAAGAACACCATGATGATGTTCGACCACAATTTGATAACAAATTGTCAATCCTAAACCAACCCCTTGTCCAACTGCTTTGGTGGAAAAGAACGGATCAAATAGCCGTGCTTTTACCTCATCTGTCATTCCTGGTCCATTATCGGCAATTTGAATCACAATTCGGGGACAATTCACTACAGATGGTTTCTTGTCCTCATTCTGAATATCTAGCTGCGAGTCTGGCTGATGTGAGGAATCTGGAGAGCCTTCTAATAACCCAGTGCGAATAGCAATGATTGGTGCAGGATAATCAGGATTATCTTTAAAAGACTGCTCCAAAACATCGATCGCGTTGTTGAGAATGTTCAGAAACACCTGGTTAAGTTGTCCAGGATAACAGTCTGCCTCTGGCAACTCACCATACTCCGTCAACACTTGAATCTCTGGCTGGTTCCCTTTGGGTTTGAGGCGATGTTGCAACATCAGTAAGGTACTCTCAATTCCCTGATTTAAGTCAGCCTGTTTCATCTCGGCTTCATCCAGGCGGGAGAAGTTGCGTAAGCTGAGGACAATAGAACTAATCCGATCGGTTCCCCGTTGCATAGAACGCAGCAGTTTGGGTAAGTCATCGGCGATAAAGTCAACATCAATGAGTTCCTCTTGCTCGGCAATAGCCGCCGCCGGATTGGGATAATGCTCTTGATAAAGGCGTACCAGATTCAAGAGGTCATAAAAATAGGCACTGGCGTAGGTCAAGTTATTGTGAATAAAATTAACTGGATTATTCAGTTCATGTGCCACACCTGCCACTAATTGTCCTAAACTGGACATTTTTTCACTCTGCACAAGTTTGGCTTGGGTGGCTTGAAGCTGATTTAGGGTTTGTTCAAGTTCTTGGGTTTGGGCTTGGGCAATCTCAGCGCTTTCACGGGCTTGGGTGTAGAGGGAGGCTTGATCGAGTGCGATCGTTAGTTGAGCGACAACCGCTTGTAACAGTTCCACCTCACTATTATCCCAGGGACGTTGTTCTGTCCCGTGAATACAACTAATCGCGCCAATGTCTCCCGCCCGGGTTTTAATCGGTAGGGACAAGATTGAGGTATATCCCTGTCGGGTTAAAAACTGTTTTAGGATCGGGTCATCACAAGTTTCCACATCATCAACCTGAACAATTTCTCGCTTGAGAATCCGCTGGGCAAGGGGGGCTATTTGCTCGGTTGAATGTTGACCGATAGAGCTGGATAAATCAGGTGTTCTGGCTTCTTTGACTACATCCCAATGGGGGGGTTGTGCTTTGAGTCGATACCAGAGAAATTGACAGCGATCGATTTTGAGTAGCGTGCGAATCGATTCTACTGCTGTTTCCAGGATAGTATGAAGTTCTAGGGAGTTGCGAATTTGATTGGCAAGTCCAAAAAGCAGAGATTCGCGACGGCTGAGTAGTTCTGAACGCGCCCAATATTGATCAATGGCAACGGCAATGGCATTGGCAACCCAGCTAAAGGTACGCCGAGATTCTGAGTTAAGGGATTGATTCCCCAATAACATCATGCCACTCATCAGCCGATCTTCCACCACCGCCGCCAGTGCGGAAATCCGGCTGTGGCTGGGTGGGGCGGGGGTTGTGGGCATCGCCGGGGGATGGGTTAATCGGGAAAGGCGAGATCCTAAGCCCAAGGGTTTAAATGGGTTTGCCTGTTTTGCCACAGCTAAGGGGTTCATCTTCAAGGGGTGAGGTGTGGCTTGGTGGCGTGATTCTGCGGCGGGCTGGGGTTGACTAATCTCCCGCGAGACAAGGACAAGTTCGGTTACTTGATTGGTTTGAGGATGGCAGATAGGATTGATCGTGCTTTCTAGCCATCGATAATCGCCGCTTTGATGACGGATGCGGTAGCGAATCGGTTGCTGGTGTTGGCAATCCGTTGGGTTGGAGTAGATCTGTTTAATCGCGGTGACATCTTCAGGATGCACCAACTCGTAAATGGAATGTCCCACCAACTGATCAGATTCGTATCCTAAGAGGGTACGACAAGCGGGTGAAGCATATAAATAGACCCCATCTGTCCGATGTTGAGAAATCAGATCGGGAGACTTCTCAACCAGTAATCGGTAACGGCTTTCTCCCTGATTCAACTCCTGCATTGCCTGTTGGTGATGCCATTGTTCCAGTCGCAGGGCAATTAAATTCGCGATCGCGCTGGCAAAGGTTTTGTCTTGAGGCGTCCACTCCCTCGGACTGGATACGCTTTGTTCGTAGCTAATCATACCGATCATCTGTTCGTTTTGCCAGATCGGTACATCCAATCGCCCCAGCAAGAGGGGATTGGTAAGACAACAACACGTCTTCGGCAATACAGGTGGACTGATATCTTTTCCCTGGCTTTGTCCTGGGGTTTTGTCCCAGCCATGATAGTGTTTACCGTCCTCATACCGTTCCACACAATTAAGCTGGGAAGCTGCATCGTTGTACAACCATACGCTGACTCGCTCAACGTCTAATGCATTGGCGGCGGCTTTTGTCAAGTCACAAATTACGGTGGTCAAATCTTCGGCGTTGAGTCTCTGAGATTGAGTCAACTCGAATAACACCATCGTTTGGTTTTGCCAACGTTTGGTGTTGTTAATTTGAGCATCGTTTGCCAATTCCTTTGAACCCCTACTCTGCTTTCTAGTTGCAATCACTTAATCTATTTGTTTTAGCAGCAGCATCCTGAGTAATAATTTGGTTGATCGGGGCGTTGAGTTCGGTGAGATAGCAACGTTCCCTCAAAAAATTACCCACATATCGCATAGATGTTCTCTCTCTCCTTCTGCGTGGAAGCGGCGACTTTCGAGCGTTAGTCCTCAGCCGCTATTCCCTACACCCTGTCTTTGGTTTCTTCCCACTAATCTGTTGACATTACAGATGAGATTACAGAAATTTACGACTCTCTTAGTAAATAACCCTAACCTAAAACGCTAGCAATGTCAGCTTTTGCGTAAGTAACTTTTTTATACCTGTCCTATAAATTAATTTAATTAATTAATTAATTAATTAAATCTCCCAGCATCGTGAGTGATTTACTCAGACTCTCCTCTGGGAGATTGCTCTCACTACAGCCAACGTATTACGAAAATTTTATTTTGTATTACAAATAGTGTTGTATGAGATAGTTGAATGAGAGAGTCTAGGGACACATAAGCGTCTGAGTTATGAATAGTAGATGCACCCTGTTTACCCAACCTCTGTTAACCATCTCTCAACCAGGGTCGGAACCTGTAGCTAACAGAGGCTTTCTGTAACAACGGCGATTTAAGAAAATCTTTTGGTGCCGCTGTAATACAGTTGGGTCATACAAACCATCATACACAGTTGGAAACGTAAATATGGGTATAAGTTTACGTTTGTTAATATTACGTTGTATTACGCAAGCTTTTTCAGTCTGGCAGAAGGGGGGATGGGGTGAGGGGGAGATGGGGGAGCTGGGGGATTAGGGGGAGCTGGGGGAGCTGGGGGAGCTGGGGAAGGGGATTACCAATGAACCATTAACCATGAACAATCAACAAAGAGCGTAGCTTGCTTCTTTTCGGGAAGCGAGTATGACGAATGACATCAAACGTATTTTTGCAAGAAGAGGCTTAACTTCTGCTTCGTCGCCTCTGGCGCTTTGTCGAGTGGGGTCAAAATCGCGTACTTTAACGCTGAGTGTGCCTCGGATGGGGGTGGATTTTGGGCAAGACGCCGCACGGTTTGTTGAATCACCTGTTGAGCATTCGTCGCATTGCGCCGTAAATTGCCAATCACCATTTCTACGGTTACGCTGTCATGATCGGGATGCCAGCAATCATAATCGGTGACTAGGGCTAAGGTGGCGTAGGCGATTTCTGCTTCTCGCGCTAGTTTTGCCTCCGGTAAATTCGTCATCCCAACCACCGTTGCGCCCCAACTACGATAGAGATGGGATTCAGCTTGAGTGGAAAAGGCGGGTCCTTCCATACAGATGTATGTGCCACCGCGATGCAGGGTGACATCAGTTAACTGTAAGCTAGCCACCGCATCAGCTAAAACCTCGGCGAGTTGATGACATACGGGTTCAGCAAAGCCAATATGTGCCACAATCCCCTCACCGAAAAAGGTAGATACACGATTTTTGGTGCGGTCAATAAATTGATTGGGTATGACCATATCTAAAGGTTTGGCTGCTTCCTGGAGGGAACCCACGGCTGAGGCGGAAATCAGATACTTAACGCCCAACTGTTTCATCGCGTGGATATTGGCGCGAAAGGGTAATTCAGTGGGCATGAGATGATGGTTACGACCATGACGAGCGAGAAAGGCGACGGGGGTTCCTTCTAGAGTCCCGACAATTAAAGCATCAGACGGCTTGCCAAAGGGGGTATCGAGTTGCACCTCTTGCACATCTTTGAGGGCATCCATTTGGTAAAGTCCGCTACCGCCAATAATACCAATCGTTGCCTGTACCATTCTGCCTACCTTTTGCTGCTACAATGCCCAGATATTGTATCGGGAAATGGGTCGCGATCGCTCAATTTGAGTTATTCCCTTATGAGTAACCGCCACTGGCTAAAGATTACCGAATACCTTTTCCTCGCTGCTTCAGGATTGGGAACGGTTATCGCCGCCGCCACTCAGCAGGCGGTTTACGCCGCCGCACCGATTACGATTACTCTGGGATTGAATCTAGCTAATCGAGGGCGATTCTATCAGAAGACTCATCAACAGACAGAAACCGCGATCGCACAACTCCAGCAACGAGTTACTAACTTAGAATCTCTCCCATCCCAGATTACGGAGTTACAGAGTGCGATCGCACAACTTCAGGATACTGTGGATCAATTAACTAGGGAAAAGACCCCTCTCCAAACCCCTCCCCGCGTCGGGGAGGGGCTTTCATACTCCCCCTTCCGTGCCACAAAAGCGAAGCATCCTCTCTCCTCCCCCGTGCAAAAACAGCGAAGCAACATCTGGTCTCCCCCTTTTGAAGGGGGACGGAAGGGGGATCTAAAAGGGGGGAACGCGGGGGGTTTGGAAGGGGGCTGGGGGGTTAGGTTTTCCCAATTCCCAACCCCAGAACCGATTAACCCCAATTCTCCCACGATAGAAGTTCAACCGCTTTTACCAAACACCATTCCCCGATGGCAATGTGTCAACACCCTCACCGGAAATTTAGCGCCAATTACCACGCTTACACTTCATCCAGACGGGCAAATTATCGCCACTAACACGATTAACAATACAATCCAATTGTGGGATATTGAAACTAAACAAAAACACCTCATCCTTAAAGGACATTACCACCCAGTTTTATCCATTTCCTTTAATCCTCACGCACAAACCTTAGCCAGTGGAAGCGCGGATCATACGATTAAGCTGTGGGATACTCGTACTGGACAGCAGAAACGTAGTCTAAAGGGCTATTTTTACTATTTTCTCGCCGTCGCCTTTAGTCCCGATGGTTTAACCTTGGCAAGTGGGAGTGCTGACTGTACTGTTAAACTTTGGGATGCTAATACGTTAGCCCAAAAACGCATTTTTAAAGGACATGGGGACAAAGTTCATACCGTAGCCTTTAGTCCCAATGGACAAATCCTGGCGAGTGGGAGTCGGGATGGCATGATTAAACTCTGGGATGTGCGTTCCTCTGTTCGCAACGATACGATCACACTTAACGGACATCAAAGGGGAATTTATGCGGTCATATTTAGCCCCGATGGACAATGGCTGGCGAGTGGAAGTGCAGACTGTACAATTAAAGTATGGGACATGAGAACTGGACAAGAAAGGTATACATTAAAGGGACATACTGATCAGGTGCGCTGTCTTACCTTCAGTCTGGATAGTAAAATCTTAGTCAGTGGAAGTTGTGACCAAACCCTGAAACTCTGGAATCTGGAGGATGGGGAGTTAATTGACACCTTATCTGACCATGCAGGGGCGGTGACATCCGTGGTTTTCAGTCCTGATGGACAGCGATTGATTAGTGGGAGTAGCGACAAAACCATTAAGATATGGCGTAGGCTTGAAGAGTGCGATCGCGCCTGAACTCCAGTCCAGTCAACCTTGCGCTGCGATCGCGATTCTATCTGTCAATAACTTGATCACATAATACAATGTTTTATAGTCCCCTCTTCTCTATAGCTAACCTCAAGAATTGTAAACTCTTTTCTTTGATATTACCCCTATTACTCTGTAATTCCATAAATAAAGTAGGTGCTATATATGACTTTTATCAACCCCAAAACAGACTTTGCTTTCAAAAAAATATTCGGCTCTACCGATAGTAAAGACATCCTGATTAGCTTTTTAAATGCGCTTCTATACGAAGGTAATCCAACCATCGAAGACTTAGAGATTATCGATCCGTATTTGCCGCCGAGTATTCCTGGTCTAAAAGACACATTTTTGGACGTTAAGGCGAAAATTACTGGAAACAAAATCGTTATCATTGAAATGCAAGTCTTAAATGTCGTTGCTTTTGATAAACGAGTTGTCTTCAATGCTACTAAAACCTTTGCGACTCAACTCAAATCTGGGGAAGGATACTCTAAGCTGAATTCTGTCATTGCTTTAACAATTACAGACTTTCAGATGTTTCCCCATCGAAATAAAGTCATTTCCCGATTTACTTTTACCGATATGGAGGATTTATTCATATATCCGGAACATCCTTTAGAATTGATTTTTGTAGAGTTGACGAATTTTCAGAAAGATTCAAATGAATTAGAAACATTAACCGATAAATGGATTTATTTCATGAAACAAACGAGCAACTTAGACAGTGTACCGGAAACAATGGATGAAGTTGCTGCTATTCAGAAAGCGTTTAGAATTGCTAATCAAGCGAACTTAAGTCTGGAAGAGTTGGAAACGCTAGAAAAGCAGCAGATGTTTCTAGAAGACCAACGTGGCGCTATTTTGAAAGGCATTGAACAAGGTTTAGAACAAGGTTTAGAGCAAGGTTTAGAACAAGGTTTAGAACAAGGTTTAGAGCAAGGTAAACAAGAAGGGGAAATTGGATTAATCTTGCGTTTATTAGAACGTCGTATCGGAGCGATCGCGCCGGAACTGCAAACCCGCCTGCGTCAATTATCCTCTGGGCAATTAGAAGTATTAGCCGATGCTGTCCTAAGCTTCACTGATGTTACCGATTTAACCAGTTGGTTGCAAGATAATACCCAGAGTTAAACTGAGAGTAATAAGGGACGCGATCGCTGTCTCTGTCGGCAGTGGGCGGAAGGTTTACTATAGATACATACAGTACACTCGTGCATTCCTACGGCTTGGATTCAAATGACACATGACATAAACAAATGACATAAACAAATTATGAGCTACTGTCTCAACCCTAAATGCCTACAGCCTCAGAACCACGAGGGTAATCGATTTTGCCAAAGTTGTGGGTCAAATTTGCTATTGAGAGAGCGTTATCGGGGGCTGCGATTAATTGGACAGGGGGGATTTGGTAGAACGTTTTTAGCGGTGGATGAGGATAAACCGTCTAAGCCGCATTGTGTGATCAAACAATTTTATCCTCAAGCTCAAGGAACCGATACTGTCCAGAAAGCGGCGGAACTTTTTGAGCAAGAAGCGGTGCGTCTTGATGATTTGGGCTACCATCCCCAAATTCCAGAACTGTTTGCCCATTTTAATCGGGATAATCGCCAGTATTTGGTACAAGAATATATTCCTGGGTACGATTTAGCTCAAATGTTAATCGCTCAAGGTGCTTTTACTGAACAGCAAATTCGAGACTTACTCAATAGTTTGCTGCCATTGCTAGATTTTATTCACAATCATAATGTTATTCATCGGGATATTAAGCCAGCCAATGTGATTTGTCGTTCTTGCTCCAATTTCCAGGGAGCCAGGAAAGGACAACTGGTACTTGTGGATTTTGGTGCGGCTAAATTTGCCACGATTACTGCTCTCACTCGCAAAGGAACAATTATTGGTTCGGCTGGCTATGCGGCACCGGAACAGGCATTAGGTCAAGCGTTTTTTGCGAGTGATTTGTATAGCCTGGGTGTAATTTGTATTCATTTGTTGACTCGACGCCATCCCTTAGAACTTTATTGTGTGAATGAGGGAGATTGGGTGTGGCGAGATTATTTAACTACGTCCCTGAGTCCTGAATTAGAGCAAGTTCTCGATAAATTGTTGCAACGTCCCGTCCGGCGGCGCTATCAAAAAGCGCGAGATGTTTTACAGGACTTGAATCCTGATTCACTGACGACACGTCACCGCTATTTTGCCCAAGTTCAAACGTTAACTATACCGACAATTTATCAACTTATTACTCAGAAAAAAACGTGGAAATGCATTCATACGCTCATCGGTCATTCAAGTTCGGTTTGTTCAGTGGCAATTAGTCCGGATGAACAATGTCTGGCGAGTGGAAGTTTTGATAAAACGGTTAAATTGTGGAATCTTCAGACAGGGGAACTGTTGCATACGTTGATCAAACATATAAAACCTGTGTTGTCGGTGGCGTTTAGTCCTGACGGTCAAATTCTTGCCAGTGGTAGTGTTGATGACACAATCGAATTATGGCAGTGGCAATCCGGTTTTGTAAGCTGTACGATCGCGGATTATTTCGATGCGAGAGTGTCGATTTGTTTGGCAATAAGTCCTGATGGGCAATTAATAGCAAGTGGTAGCGATCGCCAAATCATTAAAGTTTGGCAAATTGAGACTGGCACTTTACTCTATACATTCCGCCATTTACGCGGAATTAATTCAGTTATTTTTAGCCCTGATGGGCAATTACTGGCGAGTGGAAGTAGTGATAATACGGTGAAGTTATGGTGTCTGGATAATGGTGAATTAGTAAATACTTTTACAGGTCATGAACGGGATGTCAATTCTGTGGCGATTGACCCCCAGGGGAAAATACTTGCCAGTGGTAGTAGCGATACGACGATTAAATTATGGCATTTAGGCAATGGTAAACTCTTGGCTACTCTCAGAGGACATGCGGATTGGGTGCGAACTGTAAAATTTAGTCATAATGGACGAATGTTGGTTAGTGGTAGCGCTGATACCACAATTAAGGTGTGGGATTTGCATGGTGGTAAAGTGGCGGCGACGTTAGCGGGACATACCAGTGATGTGAATTCGATTGCATTGAGTCAAGATGGAGAGATGATTATTAGTGGGAGTGGCGATGGCACAATTAAGATTTGGCGATATCAATAAGGTTGTCATTTGTCATTCGTCATTTGTCATGGGTTAAGAAACGGGAAAAATAGAATTTATTATAATTCAGATAATTCGTAATTTTCATGGATCAGTTTAATCAGTATTATGTAATTTTGGGACTGCAACCGGGTGCGTCTTTAGAGGAAATTAAACAAGCCTATCGGGAATTAGCTAGACGTTGGCATCCGGATCGTTTTCCTGATGATCCGCAACGACAAGCTAAAGGACAAGAGAAACTTAAAAAAATAAATGAGGCTTACCAAAATCTGAAGTCATACACTCCGGTGTTACCTCAGCCAGAGGTTGACCAGGATGTGGATGCGACAACCTATTACCAGTGGGGAATGGAACTGGCAAAGGATTGTCAATATCAGCAAGCAATCGACTATTTTAGTAAAGCGATTTGGCTGGATATTGACTTGGTTAAAGCCTATAAATATCGCGGACTGGCGTATTCTCAACTGGGCGAACACCGACAGGCGATCGCGGATTTTAATCAAGCGGCTAGTCTGTATTGGCAACAACAAGATTTGCGAGAGTATCAAGATGTACTTTTCTGCATTAGTAAGCTACAAAATGTAGTCTTGCAGCCACTCCAGCAGAACTGGCGCTGTGTTCATACGCTGAAAGGTCATACCTACTTTGTCTACGCCGTTGCGATTAGTCCAGATCGAGAAACAGTGGTTAGTGGTAGTACAGATGGAAAAATTAAATTATGGGATGTGCAAACGGGAAAGGAACAGCAAACTCTCAAAGGGCATGCCGGTAGGTTTGGCTATGTTCAATCCATTGCGATTAGTCCCGATGGGCAAATTTTGGTGAGTGGGGGGAATGATAAAATGATTAAACTTTGGCAACTTAGTACCGGGAAGGAACGGCGAACCTTAACCGGACATTCAGGCTTATTTGCTGGGGTTAAGTCGGTAAAAATTAGTCCCGATGGTAAGTTAATTGCCAGTGGTAGCGATGATAAAACGATTAAACTTTGGTCTCTGGCTAAGGGGCGAGAACTACGCACCTTTAAGGGTCATACTGCTGGAGTCAATGGGGTGGCGATTAGTCCAGATGGCAAGATTCTTGCCAGTGGGAGTAGCGATAAAACAATTAAATTATGGCAGGTAGGAAAGGCGCGGGAATTGCATACACTTACAGGTCATCATGATACTGTAAATGCAGTATCATTTAGTTCCGATGGGCAGATTCTTGCCAGTGGAAGTGCCGATGGAACGATTAAACTCTGGCAACTCAGTAGTGGACGAATACTGCGAACGTTAAAAGGGCATCATGATCGGGTTAATGCGGTAGCATTTAGTCCCGATGGGCAGATTCTTGCTAGTGGTAGCGCTGATAAAACGATTAAATTGTGGCAGATTAGAAAAGGGCGGAAACTTCGCACCCTCAAAGGTCATACGGCTGCTGTACATGCCCTGGCGATTAGTTTAGATGGGCAAATTCTTGTCAGCGGAAGTGCGGATAAAACGATTAAGATTTGGCGATGCGATTGAATTATGAATTTGAATTCCCTCCCCTTTCCATTGCAGCCGCAGGTACAGTCGATCAGGATCAGGTGAGAGTCTTGCAATCTATAACTCTCCTTGCCAAAAGCAAGGGTGGCTCAAATCGAGTTAGCAACCTTTGCCTTAGTTGCCATTCTTGCAATCAAGCCAAAGGAAATAAATCTGTTGAGGAATTCCTCAAGAAAAAACCAGAAATCCTCAAGCGAGTATTGGCTCAAGCTAAAGCACCACTTAAGGATGCTGCCGCTGTCAATGCTACCCGATGGGAACTATACAGAAGACTTCAATCAACTGGCTTACCTGTAGAAGTTGGCTCGGGTGGGCGAACCAAGTTCAACCGACAAACCAGAGGGATTGAAAAGCACCATTGGACAGATGCTGCCTGTGTAGGGGCATCTACGCCAGAAAAACTTTTGCTAAACGGAGTAAAACCTTTAGTTATTAAAGCTAAAGGGCATGGTAGGAGGCAGCGCTGCGGCACTAACCGTTACGGATTTCCTGTTCGTCATGCTCCTTCTCGAAAGTTTTTCTTATGTTTCCAAACAGGTGATTTGGTCAAAGCTAATGTCCTGAATGGAAAGTATGCGGGAACCTATACGGGTCGAATTGCTATTCGATTTAAGCCAAGTTTCAAATTAACTACAGGAGGTAAAAGTTTTGATGTGCATCCTAAATATTTGAAAACAATTCATCAGGCTGACGGTTATGAATATACATCTTGAAAACTTCGTAAGGGTTTGAGGCTTGTTTACAAAACTTAGTACAGTGCCGTTTTCTTTTGTCCGACTACTTAGAGACGTTCCCTGAGAATGTCTCTACAACGTTTTGGGCAGGGGGCAGAAGGTTTATTACGGATGCGTGATGGTTTAGGCAGTTATACCAAATCCGGGTTAGCTACCCCTGTTATAACCCAGTCCGCGCAGGCGGACTTTGTTTGTGTAGCAGCGATTTCAATCGCCTCTTCTTGCTATCGCTGTCACTGTCACGCTGTCACGCTAGTAGTCAACCCAAGATTGTAAGGGGCTAAAGCCCTTACTACATACAAACTCCTCATCTCCCCTGATGATGTGCCAAAATTGTTAAAACGGATGAGTTCAACCCTGTAGGAGATTCTTTTGTGGAGTCGCGTTATAACCCCGTCGAGATAGAGGAAAAGTGGCAAACCCATTGGTCACACCAAAACCTAGACCAAACCCAGGACAAGGCAGATAAGCCCAAATTCTATGCCCTGTCCATGTTCCCCTATCCATCGGGCAACCTGCACATGGGTCACGTCCGTAACTATACAATTACCGATGTCATTGCCCGCAAAAGCCGGATGCAGGGCTATCGAGTCCTGCATCCGATGGGGTGGGATGCCTTTGGACTACCTGCGGAAAATGCGGCGATTCAGCGCGGCGTTCATCCCGCCAAGTGGACTTATGAAAATATTACTCAGATGCAGTCTGAGTTAAAGCGTCTAGGATTGTCCTACGACTGGAACCGGGAACTGGCAACCTGTGCGCCCGACTATTACCAGTGGACGCAGTGGATTTTCTTGCAGTTTCTCCACGCCGGATTAGCCTATCAGAAAGAAGCCGCTGTCAACTGGGACCCGATTGACCAAACCGTACTCGCCAATGAACAGGTGGATAGTGAGGGGCGTTCCTGGCGTTCTGGTGCGAAAGTGGAACGGAAACTCTTACGCCAGTGGTTCCTGAAAATTACCGATTATGCCGAACAATTACTCAACGACTTAGATAAGTTGGAGGGATGGCCCGAACGGGTGAAGTTGATGCAAGCCAACTGGATTGGCAAATCCATCGGCGCTTATTTAGAGTTTCCCATTATCAACTTCGATGAAAAAATCGGTGTCTTTACCACTCGCCCCGATACCGTTTATGGCGTTACCTATGTGGTGTTAGCCCCGGAACATCCCTTAACTCCAAAGGTTACGACTCCTGACCGCAAAGCTGAGGTTGACGCCTTTATTAACGAGGTGACTCAGGAAAGCGAACTGGAACGCACGGCTGAGGATAAGCCGAAACGCGGTATTCCCACTGGGGGTAAGGCGATTAATCCGTTTACGGGGGAAGAAATCCCGATTTGGATTGCCGATTACGTCCTCTATGAATATGGCACAGGGGCGGTGATGGGAGTTCCCGCCCATGATGCGCGAGATTTCCAATTTGCCACGGAACAGAAGTTACCCATCAAGACGGTGATTGTCCCCGCAGATGCGGCTGACCCGAAAGCTGAACCGAAACAGGCGTATACTGAACCCGGTGTGGTGGTGAATTCTGACTTGTTTAATGGGATGGAATCTATTTCCGCCAAAGAAGAGATTGTCAAATACGCCGAACGTAAAGGATGGGGGAAAGCCCGGATACAGTACCGCCTGCGGGATTGGTTAATTTCGCGCCAACGCTATTGGGGCGCACCGATTCCGGTAATTTACTGTCCTGATTGTGGCATTGTCCCGGTTCCGGAGCAAGAGTTGCCTGTAGAATTACCGGAGAATGTAGCCATGAGTGGTGGGCGAGTCGCCTCCTTATCCCAGGTGCAGGGATGGGCGGATGTGCCTTGTCCCACCTGTGGTACAGCGGCGAAACGGGAAACGGATACGATGGATACGTTTATTGATTCGTCGTGGTATTTCCTGCGTTATCCTGATGCGAATAATCACCAGCAGGTGTTTGACTCGAGTAAAACGAATGACTGGATGCCCGTAGACCAGTACGTGGGTGGCATCGAACATGCGATTTTGCACCTATTGTACTCCCGTTTCTTCACTAAAGTTTTGCGCGATCGCGGCTTACTCAATTTTGATGAACCGTTCCAACGTCTGTTAACTCAGGGGATGGTGCAGGGGTTAACCTATATGAATCCCAGAACTGGGAAATGGATTCCCTCGGTAGAAGTCAACCCCAGTGACCCCAAAGACCCAGAAACGGGGGAAAAGCTGGAGGTGTCCTACAAAACCATGTCCAAATCTAAATATAACGGTGTTGCACCCGAAGAGGTAATTAACAAATATGGTGCTGATACCGCCCGCATGTTTATCCTGTTTAAAGCCCCTCCAGAAAAAGACTTGGAATGGGATGATGCGGATGTGGAGGGACAATTCCGTTTCCTGAATCGGGTTTGGCGGTTGGTGGAGGAGTTTACGACAAAAGGAACCAACCGTTCAACTACCACTCCCTCTGAGTTAAGTAAACCGGAAAAAGACCTGCGGCGGGCAGTTCACACGGCGATTAAGGAAGTCACTGAAGATTTAGATGGGGAGTATCAATTTAATACGGCGGTTTCCGAGTTAATGAAACTCAGCAACGCCCTCGGTGATGCTAAGTGCAAAGACTCCCCGGTTTACGCCGAAGGAATCGAGACTCTGATTCTATTATTAGCCCCCTTTGCCCCCCATATTGCGGAAGAGTTATGGCATGGAATTGGTCACACGGACTCGGTTCACTTACAACCCTGGTGTACTTTTGAACCAGAAGCATTAGTCGCCGATGAGATTACCCTGGTAATTCAAATTATGGGTAAAACCCGTGGCACAATTCAGGTTCCTGCTGATTCCGATAAATCAGCGTTGGAACAGTATGCCAGGGAGTCAGAGGTTGCCCAGCGTTATATCACAGGTAAGACGGTGAAAAAGGTGATTGTTGTACCGGGAAAGCTGGTCAATTTTGTGGTGACGGGTTGATATCAAGGTAGGAAGATGGGGAAGATGAGGAAATCATGTAGAGACGTGCCATGGCGCGTCTATGTGTAGGGGCGGGTTTTACCATTAACGTTTAGTTTTCACCCTGATATCCCTAAACCCGCCCCGACCAAATGTTCGGTATGTAGGGGCGGGTTTCACTACTATCTTATCCTTTGCACCCATAAGTAGGGCTTGCTGCACAAAGCCGGAACCCTTAGCTATCAATGCTTTGAGCCATATTTACAGTGGATAAAGTGCAAGGAAATGGGGTAGCATCCTTCATAAGTATGGCATCACCTTGCTCAGGTAAAATGTACCCTTGCTCCCCCAGCTCCCCCAGCTTCCCCAGCTTCCC